>DASWFM010000217.1:0-10454 GCA_036394235.1 Solirubrobacteraceae bacterium
CGCCGCCGGCGCCGGCGGCGGCGAACAGTCGCGTCGCCACCAGGCCGGCCATCGTGATCTCGTAGCTCTCCCGCCAGCCGATCCGCTCGAGATGGCTGTGGGGGTGTTCCCGGGTCACGAAGATCGCTCGGAACAGGACCACGTATCCGGCGAAGGAGAGGCACTCGAGCGCCACGCCGATCACGATCCACCAGGTGTCGCCGCGCTCGATGCGATGAACGGTGGTGCCCGCGTCGGTGAGCTTCGGCAGGACGAAGTACAGGAAGGCGACCGCGGAAAGGACGAAGAGGGCGAAGGCGACTACCTGGCGGCGGGTCAGGCGGACCCGCGGCATCTCCTCCTCGGGGGGGTGGGCGGAGCGCGCCGCGGGTTCCCCCCGATCCCCCGCACTGCCCCCCGATTGCACACTCCCCGCCATGTTCTGATTGATGCCCCCCGTGTCAGCCCGTCCGGTGCGCGATCGCCTCCACCGCCCCCACGGCCCGTCCGATCCTTGCCAGCGCGGGAGCCGCGAGCGGCTCCATCCTGCGCAAAGCCAGGGTCAGAGCTGCGCCGGCGAGCAGGTCCACGACGTAGTGCTCGCCGAGATACACCAGAGAGAAGCCGAGCGTCGCGGTATAGGCGGCGCCGAAGGCACCGGGCAGCGGTCCCGCCTCGGCCAGCAGCAGCGCGGCCATCAGGGACGTCGCGAAGTGCAGGGAGGGCATCGCAGCCAGAGGATTGCCACCGAAGACACTGTAGAGCGAGCCCCAGCCGTCTCTCCAGAAGTGCTCGCCGTACTCGACCATCATCCGCCGTACCTCCAGCTGCTTGCCGCTCGCGCGGTCCTCGCGGGCGCCGGCGGCGTACCAGGGCGGCGCGGTCGGCACGATCCAGTAGAAGGTCGCGCCGATGTCGAATACGGCGTAGGTCAAGACAGCGGCTCGTGAGAAGCGACGGGGATGGCGGGCGAGGATGTACAGCAGCGAGCCGTGGGGCACTGCGAACCAGCTCCAGTGGGTCCACACGAGCACCCGGTCGAGGTTCCGCCACTCGGGTCCGTCGGGGCCGGTGCGGGCGAGGCGGCGCTGCAGCCGGGTGCTGGGCAGCTCGCCCAGCCCGATCAGGCGGTCGGCCACGATCGGGTAGTCGACGCGGACGCGAGCGGCCTGCGTGCCGGCGTCGTCGTGGGGGGTCTTGTAGGCGGCCAGATAGGCCCACATCTGCAGTGCGCAGATCGCGATGTCGCGCTTCGGCGAGCGGCGCACGGCGACGGCCAGGCCGAGCGGCGCGCCGAAGGCGACGGCCTGCGTGAGGGCCGGCGGCGCGGGCAGGCGCTTCCGCAGCAGGGGGGCGGCGATCCCCGCTGCGACCATCCCCCATGCGGTCGCTCGGATCGCCTTCGACAGACGCACGCGCGGGGAGTATAGGCGTGGCCCGGACGCGCTCCCGGGCCGCGAAAGGGCTACTTGCCGGCCTCGGCGAGCGCCGTGCGGGCGGCGGCGGCGACGAGCGCGGCGATCACAGAGCTGCCGTCGTCGGCCTCGGGATGCCATTGCACGCCGAGCGCGAAACGCTTGCCGGGCACCTCGATCGCCTCGGTGAGCTCGTCCTCTAGGGCCGAGATGCCGCTCACGACGAGGCCGGCGCCGAGGCAGTCGACGCCCTGGTGGTGATGGGACTTGGTGACGTGCACCGCCTCCCCCGCGGCGGCCTGCGCAAGCGATCCCTCGGCGAGGTTGACGTCGTGGTCGGATCCGTCGAAGGAGCCGACCACGCGGCGATGCTCGCCGTGCCCGAAGCGGTCGGGCAGATGCTGGATCAGCGTGCCGCCGCAGGCCACGTTGATCAGCTGCATCCCGCGGCAGATGCCCAGCAGCGGCAGGTCGCGCTCGATCGCGCCGCGGGCCAGGGCGATTTCGAAGCGGTCGCGCTCCGGCGCGGTGTCGACGGTGTGCGGGTCACGGGGCTCGCCGTAGCTGGCCGGGTCGACGTCGGCGCCGCCGGCGAGGATCAGGCCGTCGAGCAGCGCGAGCACCTCATCGGGCTCCTCGACGAGCTGGTCGTCGGGAGGCAGCATCACGACCAGGCCACCGGCGCGCTGCACGGCGCGCACGTAGCTCATCGGCAGCAGGGCGGCGTCGAGCTCCCAGACGCTCCATCGCGCCTTCTCGAGCGTCGTGCAGATTCCGATCACGGGCCGCGCCATGGAATACACCATAGGATCAAGCCGCCCGTGGCGCCGCTGTGACTCTCCCGGCGCAGCGTCATGCGGCGCAGCGCACCGACTAGAGGAGGCCCGATGAGCGACACCGAGACACAGCTGGAGACAGTGAACCTGACCCTCGCCGAGGGAGTGGCCACGATCGAGCTCAACAGGCCGCAGACGCTGAACGCCTGGAATGCCCAGCTCGGCGCCGATCTGATGGCGGCGATCGAGCGCTGCCGGGAGGACGAGGAGATCCGCTCGGTGCTCGTCACGGGGGCTGGCCGGGGCTTCTCATCGGGTGCCGACCTGCGCGAACTCGGCGGCGGCGCGGCGACGCCGGAGGAGCGCCCCGACGCCGTCTACCGCCAACTCACGGAGCTCTATCACCCGATCATGGTCGGGATTCGCGAGCTGCCCAAGCCCGTGGTCGCTGCGGTCAACGGCCCGGCCGTCGGGATCGGCTGCTCGCTCGCGTTGTGCTGCGATCTGATCGTCGCGGCCGAGAGCGCCTACTTCCTGCTCGCCTTCGTGAACATCGGGCTCGTGCCCGATGGCGGCTCCTCGGTGTGGTTGCCGACGCGCATCGGCATGGCGCGCGCAACGGAGCTGTGCATGCTCGGCGAGCGGCTGGGAGCCGAGCGGGCGCTGCAATGGGGCCTGATCAACCGCGTCGTGCCCGACGAGTCGCTCGAGGAGGAGGCGGGGGCCCTGGCGGCGAAGCTCGCGGCCGGCCCGACGCTGTCCTATGCGGGCACGAAGCGCCAGCTCAACAACTGGCTGTACACGCGGATGGGCGAGCAGCTCGAGCTGGAGGCTCAGATCCAGCGCGAGATGGCGGGCAGCGAGGACTCGCTGGAGGGCGCGCTCGCGTTCGTCGAAAAGCGCCCGGCACGTTTCAAGGGCCGCTAGCCGGCTGACCCCTTGCCCCTGCGCGAGACTCGTGGCAAACGTCATCAAGCCCCTCCGGTCCGGGGCTGAATAGAATCCCCGCCGCCTTGGGCCAGCTGCTCCCCACAACGCTCGCGTTCTTCACGCCGCAGTCGGGCGGGTCGCCCAACGCAAACCAGATCGACAGCCTCTACAAGATCCTGCTCGTGATCGCGCTCGTGATCTTCGTGGCAGTGATGGGCGCGATGATCTACGCGCTTGTGCGGTTCCGGGCCCGCAAGGGCGCGACGCCCGCCCAGATCCGGGGCAACACGCGGCTCGAGGTCGGCTGGACGGTTGCCGCGGCGGTGATTCTCGTTGCGCTGGCGATCGTCACCTTCGCCAAGCTCTCATCGATCCAGAACCCGCCCAACTCGGGCGCCGAAGGTGACCGGCTGGCGAGCTCGGACGGCCTGCTGTTCGCGAGCTCCGAGCGCAAGCTGCCGCCGAACGGCAAAGCCTTGAACATCACGGTGATCGGACGGCAGTTCATCTGGCAGTACGTCTATCCGGGGGCGAGCGAACCCGACGGCCTGGGTGCGCCGTACTCCTACGAGGAGATGGTCGTGCCGACGGAAACGACGGTGACGCTCGACATCGTCTCCTCGGATGTCGTGCACTCGTGGTGGATCCCGCAGCTCGGCGGCAAGTTCCAGGCGGTGCCCGGGTACCACAACTACACCTGGTTCAAGGTCCCCAAGCCCGGGATCTACCGGGGTCAGTGCGCAGTGCTCTGCGGCCGCGGACATGCACGCATGCTCGCGACCGTGCGGGCGGTGCCGCCGGCGACGTTCGACGCATGGCTCGCGGGCCGCAAGCAGCAGATCACCGAAGCCAACAAGGCGGCGCAGGAAGCCCGGGCGAAACTGAGCAAGCAGACCGGCGCCGGCGCGGTCGAAAACCCGTAGATCGCAACCATCCAGGAACGAGGACTCCCGCACCACATGGCCACCTACGCAGCCCCAGTACCCCAGATCGCGGCCCATCGCGTGGCGCCCGAGGCGAAAGGGTGGACGAGCTGGATAACGACGACCGATCACAAGCGGATCGGGATCATGTACATCGTCACGACGTTCGTGTTCTTCCTGCTGGGCGGCGTCGAGGCGCTGATGATGCGCCTGCAGCTCGGGGCTCCGGACAACACGCTGGTCACACCGACGACCTACAACCAGCTGTTCACGATGCACGGCACGACGATGGTGTTCCTGTTCGTGGTGCCGATGATGGCGGGCCTCGCGAACTACTTCGTGCCGCTGATGATCGGCGCCCGGGACATGGCCTTCCCGCGGCTCAACGCACTGTCCTACTGGCTGCTGCTGGCGGGTGGCCTCGTGTTCTACTCCTCGATCTTCTGGAACCCGCCGGAAGCGGGCTGGGTCAGCTTCATCCCGCTGGCCAACTCGACCTTCTCACCGGGCGGTGGCGAGGACGCGTGGATCTATCTGATCCACCTCACGGGCCTCTCCTCGCTGCTCGGGGCGATCAACTTCTACGCGACGATCGCCAACATGCGCGCGAAAGGCATGAGCTGGGGCCGTTTGCCGCTGTTCATCTGGACGATCCTGGTCTACTCGGTGCTGCTGATCTTCGCGCTGCCGGTGATCGCGGCGGCGGTCACGTTGCTGCTGACCGAACGTCACTTCGGGACCCATTTCTTCGACCCCACCGAGGGTGGCTCGCCGGTGCTGTGGCAGCACCTGTTCTGGTTCTTCGGACACCCCGAGGTCTACATCATGGTGCTGCCTGGCTTCGGGATCATCTCCGAGGTCCTGCCGGTGTTCGCGCGCAAGCCGATCTTCGGCTACAAGGCGATCGCGGCCTCCACCGTGGCGATCGCCTTCCTCGGCTTCCTGACCTGGGCGCACCACATGTTCACGGCGCCCGTGCCGGAGGCGATCCTGGTGTTCGTGATGATCAGCTCCTACTTCATCGCGGTGCCGACGGGCGTGAAGATCCTCAACTGGGTGGCGACGCTGTGGCGCGGCTCGATCGAGTTCCGCACGCCCCTGCTGTTCTGTGCCGGGGCGATCGCGATCTTCCTGATCGGCGGCATCTCGGGGATCTTCCTCGCGACCTTCCCGATCGACTGGCAGGTCAACGAAACGTACTTCGTGGTGGCGCACCTGCACTTCGTGCTGCTCGGCGGCGCCGTGATGCCGATCTTCGCGGCGATCTACTACTGGTTCCCGAAGATGAGCGGGCGACTGCTGAGCGAGGGCCTCGGACGGGTCAGCTTCGCGCTGATCTTCCTCGGCATCCTGACGACCTTCCTGATCCAGCACGTGATGGGTCTTGACGGGATGCCGCGGCGGGTCTATGAGTACGACAGCGTGGGTCACCTCCAGCTCTACAACGTGATCTCGACGGTCGGTGCCTTCATCCTCGCCGCGGGGGTCGCAGCGACGGTCCTGAACGTGGTGCTGAGCCTGCGCAAAGCGCCCGTCGCCGGCCCCGACCCCTGGACGGCCAACACGCTCGAGTGGTTCACGACCTCGCCGCCGCCGGCGAACAACTTCGACGTCGTGCCACTGGTGCGATCGGCCGAACCGATGAGGGACATCCGGCGAGAGGTCGCGCGCCGGTCGAGCGGATCGGGCAGCGGGAGCGGCGCGACGGTGCCGGCCGGTGCCCGCCAGGTAAGCGTCTGATGAGCGCCGCCGGGGCCGGCAGCGCCGAGCGGGCACTCGAGGTCCCCCGGCTCGGCCTGGCGCCGCGCAGCCGCCAGCTGCTCTCCGACTACGTCGAGCTGACGAAGCCGAAGGTCCAGTCGCTGCTGCTGCTGACGACGATCGCGACGATGTACGTGGCTGGCGACCCCTCCCCCGGCCTGGTTGCGCTCACCTGCCTCGGCGGATACCTGTCCGCCGGCGGCGCGGGGGCCGTCAAACATTGGTTCGACCGGGACATCGACGCGCAGATGACGCGAACCGCCTCGCGCCCGATCCCCGCCGGGCGGATCGCGCCGCGCTCGGCGCTGCTGTTCGGCTGTCTGCTCGCGTGCCTGTCGCTGCTCGAGCTCTCGCTGGCGGTCAACCCGCTCGCGGCGGCGCTGTCCTTCAGCGGCTTCCTCGGCTACGTGCTCGTCTACACGGTCTGGCTGAAGCGCCGTACGCCCCAGAACATCGTGATCGGAGGCGCGGCCGGGGCGGTGCCGCCACTCGTCGGGTGGGCGGCGGTCAGGGGCTCCGTCGGCGGCACCGCGGTGATCCTGTTCTTCATCGTCTTCTTCTGGACCCCGCCCCACTTCTGGGCGCTGTCGCTGTTGATGAAGGAGGAGTACGGCAAGGTCGGCGTGCCGATGCTGCCGGTCGTACGCGGCGAGGCCGAGACGCGGCGCCAGATCCTCCTCTACTCGGTGCTGCTCTACGCCGTCACGCAGCTGCCGTTCTGCGCGGGGGGCTTCGGGGTGATCTACCTCGTCTCCTCGCTGGTGCTCGGGATGGGCTTCATCGCGGGCGCGGTGCGGCTCTACAGGCGAGCCGACAGGAGCAGCGCGTTGCGCCTGTACCTCTACTCGCTGGCCTACTTGGCAGCGCTGTTCTGCGCGATGGTCGCCGATGCGCACCTGTAGACGGCGCATGGAGCGCGCCGTCTACTCGCCGCCGCCAGGCGGCGACCTGGATCTCCAGGATCGCGCATGGAGCGCGCGATCCTCTCGCCGCCGCCAGGCGGCATATATATTTCTCTCGCGATGATGACCCGACGCCTCGCGCGCAAGAACATCCGCACCGGGCTGATCGTGGCGGGCATCTGCATGTTCATGTTCGGCATCACCTTCGTGGTCGCGGCGGTCTACGTCTCGTGAGCCCGCTGGAGCGCGAGACCCCCCCGGTCGGGGAGGAGATCCACCTCCCGGGCCCCTCGATCCTGCCTGTGCTCACGGCCCTGGGCATCACGCTGGCGTTGATCGGCGTGACAACCTACATCGAGCTGACGGTCATCGGCGGAGTGCTGACGATCGGATGCCTGGTGAGGTGGATCAAAGACACCCGCCGCGAAGTCGACGAGCTGCCGCTCGAAGCAAAAGACGCCTGAGCGCTCCTCCGTGGAGCGCCGGGCGCGATCCCTCAACCGCGCCCGGCTGCTGTGGCGAGTTCGCGCCCGCCCCCCGACGGGCGCTTTACCCCTTCCTCACCCCACGGCCACCCGGGCTGGCACCGGACAGATCGCGCCATCCTCGGTCCAGCAGCGCACGATGTCGCGCACCGACAGGATCCCGACCGTCTCCCCCCCGTCGAGGACGATCAGATGGCGAAAGTTCCCTTGGACCATCGCGACGGCAGCCTCCTCCAAGGACCAGTCTGGAGCCGCGAAGACGACGTCCTTCGTGAGGTGCTCGGCGACGCTCTCATGCTCCGGCGACTGGCCCTCGCCGACGGCGGCGAGGATGTCTCGCTCGGTGATGATCCCCGGTCCGTAGCCGTCCGGATCCATCACCACGGCGGCGCCCACATGCCGCTCGGACATCAGCCGTGCGACGGCGCTCAGTGTGTGACCCGGCCCGACCGTGAGGACCGTGCGGCTCATGCCTTCGCGTACCTGCATGTTCCTCGCGCTCTCCTCTGTGGAAGCTCCGACAGACCTCAGCTACCCGGCCGATCCGGCGGGCAAGCGCCCGATGCGGGCCTTGCAACTAATGCCTCAATCTACTATGCCCTGAGGGGGTCGTCAAGCTCGCAGCGGTCCGTGGACGGAGGCATTAGGATCACGGCTCGCGATGAGGAGGAGACCCGGAAACACGAGTAGCGCGGGCGAAGCCCTTGCCCAATAGGCGCTCCCTGATCGTCGCCGCGGTCTGCGCGGTGATCGCGATCGCGATCGGGATCGTGATCAGCTATCTGATCCACTGGTTCCCGGTCCAGGCCTCCACGCAGGCCAAGAACAGCGACCGGCTCTACCACGTGCTGGTGATCGCCTCGATCCCGATCTTCGTGCTTGTCGTGACGGTGATCCTGTACTCGGTCTGGCAGTTCCACATGAGGCCGGGCGAGGAGCTCAAGGACGGACCGCCGATCCACGGCAACACGCGCCTCGAGGTGTTCTGGACCGCGCTCCCGACCGTGCTGCTGCTGGGCCTCGTCGGCTACTCCTTCGCCGTGCTCAAAGAAAACGAGCAGAAGCCGAAGGGCAGACCGGAGATCCGCGTCGAGGTCTACGGCCAGCAGTTCGCATGGAGCTACGAATACCCGAAGGCACTGACCGGCGGGGCGCCGCTGACAAGCACGCAGCTGTACGTGCCGAAGGGCACCTCGGTGATGTTCGACATCCACTCCCGGGACGTGATCCACGCCTTCTGGATCCCTGCCTTCCGGATCCAGGAGGACGCCGTGCCCGGCATCACGACGCACTGGCGGGCCACGCCCGACCGGCTCGGCACCTACCCGGTCGTCTGCAACCTGCTGTGCGGCCTCGGACACTCGCTGATGCGCTCGAAGGTGCACGTGGTCAGCCTCTCGAGCTTCCGCTCGTGGCTGGCCGGCCAAGTCAGCTCCGCCGCGTCCGGCGGGGGGGCGTCGACCTCGACAGGGGCTTCGGGATAATGTGCGCGACCGCGATGACGATGCAGCCCCGCCCCGCCCGAGGGACACGCTGATGGTCGCCAGGCTGAAGCAGCCGGGCATGCCGCGGGGAGCCGTCGGCATCGTCGTCGGCGTGCTGTTCGCAGCCGGCCTGACGTGGGTGGTGCGGGCCTCCACGGGCCACACGACCTTCCAGCATTACCTCTCCGCGAATGCGATCCTGACGGTCGCGCTACTCGCCTCCCCGCTGCTGTTCCTGGTCGGCCTGGGCGGCTTCGACTACTGGTTCTACTGGGCCGCAGGCCGCAAGACCCGCCCCGAGGACCACTCGAGCCACGGGGCCTACACCTGGAAGGACTACTTCCGGATCAACACCGACCACAAGGTGATCGGGATCCAGTACACGGTCAACTCGTTCTTCTTCCTGCTCGTCGGCGGCCTGATCGCGATGCTGATGCGAGCCCAGCTCGCGCAGCCGGGGTCGCATTTCGTCGATGCCAACACCTTCAACGGCCTGTTCTCGGTGCACGCCTCGCTGCTGATCTTCCTGTTCATCATTCCCGTCTTCGCGGGCCTCGGGAACTTCGTGATCCCGTTGATGATCGGCGCCCCGGACATGGCCTTCCCGCGGCTCAACGCGCTGTCCTTCTGGCTGCTGCCGATCGCGGGCCTGATGATGCTGGGCAGCTTCTTCGCGCCCGGAGGAGCCTTCGCGGACGGCTGGACGGCCTATGCGCCGCTGTCGGACAACGCTCCGATCGGCCAGACCTTCTTCTCGGTCGCCGTGCAGTTCGCAGGCGCCTCGTCGATCATGACCGCGCTCAACTTCCTGGTCACGATCATCACGATGCGGGCGCCGGGGATGAGCTTCTTCCGCATGCCCCTGCTGGTGTGGGCGAACTTCGCGACCTCGCTGCTCGTCGTGATCGCGACCCCTTTCATCGCCGCCTCGCAGTTCTTCATCCTGCTCGACCGCTCGCTCGGCTTCAACTTCTTCAATGCCGGCAAGGGAGGCGACGTGCTGATGTATCAGCACGTCTTCTGGTTCTACTCGCACCCGGCGGTCTACATCATGATGCTGCCGGGCTTCGGGATCATCAGCGAAGTGATCGCGGTGAAGTCGCGCAAGCCGATCTTCGGCTACCGGATGATGGCCTTCTCGCTGCTGGCGATCGTCGGGCTCGGCTTCACGGTCTGGGCGCACCACATGTTCACCTCCGGCATGGCGGCCTGGATCCGCATTCCGATGGCGATCACGACAGCGATCATCGCTGTCCCGACGGGGATCAAGATCTTCTCCTGGCTGGCGACGCTATGGCGGGGCGTGCTGCATCTCGACACGCCGATGCTCTTCGCCCTGGGCTTCCTGACGACGTTCACGCTGGGCGGCATCAGCGGCGTGATGCTGGCGATGATCCCGTTCGACATCCACGTGAGTGCGACGTACTTCATCGTCGCGCACATCCACTACGTGCTGTTCGGCGGCTCGCTGATGACGATCTTCGCCGGCGTCTACTACTGGTTCCCGAAGATGACCGGCCGCATGTACGACGAGCGACTCGGCAAATGGCACTTCTGGACGACGTTCGTGTTCTTCAACCTGACCTTCGCGCCGATGCACATCCTCGGCCTCGACGGCATGCCCCGGCGGGTCTCGACCTATGCGTCGAAGTTCGCGGACCTCAACCTGTTCATCTCGCTCGCCAGCTTCGCCCTCGGCGCCAGCACGCTCGTGTTCCTCTACAACATCGTGACGAGCTGGCGAGGCGGCCCCGTGTCGGTGGCCAACCCGTGGCGCGGCCTGACGCTCGAGTGGCAGG
>DASWFM010000218.1:0-3355 GCA_036394235.1 Solirubrobacteraceae bacterium
GTGTATGCCGGGAGGGGGCAGCGGCTCGCCGCTCGCGCGGGCGACGGCCCGCCTGTGGCTCGGATCGGTCGAGGCCGCGGGGCTGGACTGGCTCGAAGGCCGCAGCGTGCCGGCTTCGCAGCTGATCGAGGTGCTCTCACACGCTTTGATCGCATCGATGGCCGCCGCGGCGGCGATCGACCCTTCGATCGAGCTCCCCGAGCTCCCGGCGGATGTGGAGGCGCCGCTCGGCGGGACTGGGGGCTCTGAGGGGAAGGCCGCGATCGTTCGAGACCTACGCGAGGGGCCAGCGTCGCCGGGCTGAGTGGCAGTTAACCGCGCGACTCAGGCCGCAGGATCGTCGTTCCTGGCAAGGACGCAACCGGCGTGGCGTGCTCTGCACGCGAGCCGGCGAGGACGCCGCCAGGGGCGACGAGACAAGGCCTGAGTCACTCCCACTCGATGGTGCCGGGGGGCTTCGAGGTGATGTCCAGGACGACGCGGTTGACCTCACGCAGCTCGTTGATCATGCGCGAGGCGATGGTCTCGAGCAGGTCATATGGCAGGCGGGCCCAGTCGGCGGTCATCGCGTCGTCGCTGGTGACGGCGCGGAGCACGACGACGTAGCCGTATGTGCGCTCGTCGCCCTGCACGCCGACGGTGCGCACGTCGGGCAGCACGCAGAAGGACTGCCACAGCTCGCGGTAAAGGCCGGCCTTGCGGATCTCATCCTGGAGGATGTGGTCGGCCTCGCGGAGCACGTCGAGGCGCTCGCGGGTGGCTTCCCCGCCTACGACCCGAATCGCGAGACCGGGTCCGGGGAAGGGCTGGCGCCAGACGAGGCGCTCGGGCAGGCCGAGCTCGGCGCCGACGGCGCGGACCTCGTCCTTGAAGAGCGCGCGGAGCGGCTCGACGAGCTCGAACTGCAGGTCGTCGGGCAGGCCGCCGACGTTGTGGTGTGACTTGATCGTCGCCGCGCCGGTGCCGCCGCCGGACTCGATCACGTCGGAGTAGAGGGTGCCCTGGACGAGGAAGCGCGCGCTCTCACCGTCGCCGGCGAGCTTCGAGGCCTCCTCCTCGAAGACGCGGATGAACTCCGCGCCGATCGCCTTGCGCTTGGCCTCCGGCTCGGAGACGCCCTTGAGCTTCTCGAGGAAACGGGTCTCCGCGTCGACGGCGACGAGCGGCACCTTGAAGGTGTCGCGGAACGTCTTGATGACCTGCTCGCCCTCGTCCTTGCGCATCAGGCCGTGGTCGACGAACACGCAGGTCAGCTGGTCGCCGATGGCACGATGGACGAGCAGGGCGGCGACGGAGGAGTCGACGCCGCCGGACAGGCCGCAGATCACCTTCCCCTCCCCCACCTGCGCGCGGATGCGGCCGATCTGTTCCTCGACGATCGAGGCGGCGGACCAGTTCGGCTCGCACTCGCAGACCTCGGTCAGGAAGCGGGTCAGGATCTCCTGCCCGTAGGGGGTGTGGACGACCTCGGGGTGAAACTGGATGCCGTAGATGCCGCGCGAGATGTCCTCGACTGCGGCCACGGGTGAGCCGGTGGACGCGGCGAGCGCGGTGAAGCCGGGGGGCGGCTCGTAGACGGTGTCGCGGTGGGACATCCAGCAGGTCTGCTCGCGCGGCAGGCCTTTCAGCAACATGCCGGGCTCTGCGACCTGCAGCTCGGAGCGGCCGAACTCCCCGACCTCGGCCTCCTCCACGCGGCCACCGAGGGCGTGGACGAGCAGCTGCATGCCGTAGCAGATGCCCATCACCGGGACGCCGAGCTCGAGCACGCGCTCGTCGAGGGTCGGCGCGCCCGGCGCGTAGACCGAGGCCGGTCCGCCGGAGAGGATGATCCCCCGCGGCTTGCGAGCGGCGATCTCCTCGACGGGCGTGTGGTGGGGCAGCAGCTCGCTGAACACTCCGCAGTCGCGCACGCGTCTGGCGATCAGCTGTGAGTACTGGCCGCCGTAATCGAGCACCACCACCTCCTGCCTCCCGGTCAGCGCAGGGGTGATCTGTTGCCGCGCGACCGGCGCTGCCGCCGTGGCGGCCGCGTCAGTCATTTACGAGCGCTGCGACCTTCCCGTTGGTGGCACCCATGCCGACTTCCTGGTCGCGCTGCAGCGACTTGCCCTCCGTCTGCAAGGACGGGGCGACGACGACCTCGGCGCGGTTGAACTCGGCGAGGTCCTTGTGGCCACAGGTGGCCATCGAGGTCCGCAACCCCCCGAACAGGTTGAAGGTGCCGTCGTTCTCCCGGGCAGGTCCGACGAGGATCTCCTCGAGGGTGCCGTTCTGGCTGGTGGCGACGCGGGCGCCGCGAGGCAGGTCCGGGTGGAAGGTCGCCATCCCCCAGTGGAAGCCGCGTCCGGGCGCTTCGTGGGCGCGGGCGAGGGGCGAGCCGATCATCACGGCATCGGCGCCGAGGGCGATCGCCTTCGACACGTCGCCGCCGTTTTTCATGCCGCCGTCGGCGATCACCTGGCAGTACTCGCCGGTCTCGAGCATGTGCGTGGAGCGCGCGTGGGCCACGTCGGCGATCGCAGTGGCCTGGGGTACGCCGATGCCGAGCACCCCGCGGGTCGTGCAGGCCGCGCCCGGTCCGACGCCGACCAGCACGCCGGCGGCACCGGTGCGCATCAGGTGAAGACCGGTGTGGTAGGAGGCGCAGCCGCCGACCACGACAGGGACTTCCAGGCTGGGGATGAACTCCTTCAGGTTCAGGGGCTCGGAGACGGTCGAGACGTGTTCGCCGGAGACGACGGTGCCCTGGATGACGAGCACGTCGAGGCCCGCCTCCATCGCGATCTCGTGCCACTGCAGGACGCGCTGGGGCGTGAGCGAGGCGGCGACGACGACTTTCTGATCCTTGATTTCCTGGATCCGCTGCGCGATCAGCTCCGGCTTGACGGGCTCGCGGTAGATGTCCTGCATTTCGCGCGTGGCGATCTCCTTCGGCAGCGCGGAGATCCGTTCGAGCTGCTCCTCGGCGTCCTCGTAGCGGGTGAAGATGCCCTCGAGGTTCAGCACCGCGAGGCCGCCGAGCCGCCCGATGATGCCGGCGGTCTCGGGAGAGACGACGCCGTCCATCGCCGAGGCCAGCATCGGCAGCTCGAACTGGTAGGGCCCGAGCTTCCAGGAGATGTCGATGTCGTCGGGGTCGCGGGTACGCCGGGAAGGAACGATCGCGATGTCGTCGAAGCCGTAGGCGCGACGGCCCTTCTTTCCACGTCCGATCTCTATCTCCATCGTCGAATCCTCGCAGTCGGCACGGACGAAAAGACCCCGCTCTCGGCTGGGCCAGAAACAGGGCGGCGGGCCGCCGTGATCGCCTGTCGGGCGACGTCAGCCAAGTCTTGCTGAGCATAGCAATGGG
>DASWFM010000219.1:0-11277 GCA_036394235.1 Solirubrobacteraceae bacterium
GTGAGCACGACGCGCGTGACGGTGGTCGACCCTGTATCGCTGTCGGCGGAGGGACAGGCGCAGGCCTGGCTCGAGGAACTCGACCGCGAACGTGATGTGAGCGCGGCCGTGGCGATCGTCAACCGCGTCCTTCATGCTCAACGCCTCGCCGCGGCTGATCCCTACCTGCGAGAGGTCTCGCCGGAGCAGGCACTCGTGATCCGGGCCGGCTGGGGTGAAGGCGAGCAGGTCGCCTCGGGCACATGGCTGCACGCGCGGGAGCTGTCCCTGCGCCCGCGCCGGCGGGGCCGGCGCCGGGATCGCTCCTGGGCGCTTCGCCCGCAGGAGCGTCTGGCGGCGCTGCTCGGCGGGCGCAGCGCCGGCCTGCTCTGCGAGGAGCTGACGCTGCGGGCGCGGCTGGATCTCGACCAGGGCCGTCCCGGCCACGCCGCCGTCGGCCTCGACCGCGCGCTCGCTGCAGCGAGCGCAGAGCTGACGGCGGAGCGGCGTGAGGACCTTGCGCTGCGCGTAGCCGAGCTCGAGCAGCTGCGGGAGGGCGTGGGCGAGCAGGCCCGGGCGGCGCTGGACGGCGGCGGCACGGACATCGACGATGACCTCGTGGCGCATGCCCTCGGGCGCCTGGAGGCGGCGCTGCGAGCGCGCACCGCCGCGGGAGTGTGAAGCCACCCGGCGCCAAGGGCAACCATCTAGGCTGCACGGGCGGACATGGACCCGACCAGAACAGCGATCGGCACCTGGAGCGGCGGGCGCTTCATGCACTTCGGCGAGCCCCTGCCTGACGAGCGCCTCGAGCGGCTGCTGCGCCCCGGCGGCGGCATCGACACGGTGATCACGGCCGACGCCTACGGAGCCGGCGAGGCCGACGCGACGCTGGGGCGAGCGCTGCGGGGGGTGCCGCGCGAGAGCTACTGCTTGGTGGGGGCGATCGGGCACGACTTCTACGAGGGAGCCCGGGCGGGCGCGAAGGGCTATCCGCGTTTCACCGACCCGTCCCTGCGCGAGGAGTCCGCGTACGCCGGGTATATCCGGATGGCGGCGGAGCGCAGCCTGCAGCGGCTCGGCGCGGAGCACTTCGACCTGCTGCTGCTCCACAACCCCGACCGCACGGGCTACCGCAGCGAGGCGGTCTGGGAGGGCATGACGGCGGTGCGCGAGGCCGGCCTGACGCGCCTGCTGGGCGTCGCCCCGGGCCCCGCGAACGGCTTCACGCTCGACCTGATCGGTTGCCTGGAGCGCTTCGGCGAGCTGATCGACTGGGCGATGATCATCCTCAGCCCGATGGAGCCCTGGCCGGGAGAGCTGACGCTCGCGGCGGCCGAGCGGACGGACACGAACGTGATCACCCGCGTGGTCGATTACGGCGGCCTGTTCCACGGCGATGTGCTGCCCGGCCACCCCTTCCCGGAGTACGACCACCGGCGTTTCCGCGCCGAGGGCTGGGTCGAGGAGGGACACGAGAAGCTCGAGCAGATGCGCCCGGTGGCTGATCGAAATGGCATGACGTTGCTGCAGCTGGCCTGCGTGTGGAATCTCGCGCAGCCCTCCGTCGGTTGCGTGGCCCCGACGCTGATCCAGGAGCCGGGGGACCGCGCCCGGCCGGTCGAGGCCAAGCGGGTGGAGCTCGCGGCGGTGGGGGCGCTGGCCGGAAGCCTCAGCGCCGAGGAGATCGCGGCGATCCGCGCGATCGGCGAGAACGGGGGCTGCATGGCGCTGAAGGGCGCGAGCGTGGAACACAGCGGCCCGCCGCTGCCAGACCGCTGGGAGCTCGACGAGGAGCTTGGGGCGGCCGCGCGACGTTGGCGTATCGATCCAGCCCGTGATCTCGCTAAGACGGAGATGGTCGGGACAAACGACGAGTAGATCGGGGGAAGCGCATGAGCATCGACGTTGCGGGCTTCAAGGAAGGCCAGAAGGCGATGTGGACGGCGGGCGACTACGGCGTGGTGGCCCAGCGGATCGTCCCGGTGGGCGAATACGTCGCGGAGCGGGCCGGCGCGGGTCCCGGCATCGAGCTGCTCGACGTGGCGACCGGGACGGGCAACGTCTCGGTGCCGGCGGCGAAGGCCGGCGCGAAGGTCACCGGCCTCGACCTCACGCCGAAGCTGCTCGAGGAGCAGGCGGCCCGGGCGGCAGCCGCCGGCGTTGAGATCGAGCTGGTCGAGGGCGACGCGGAGCAGCTGCCCTTCGCCGACGCGTCATTCGATCGGGTGACATCGTGCTTCGGCGTGATGTTCGCTCCTCGCCAGGCGGTGGCGGCGGGCGAGCTCGTCCGGGTCCTCCGTCCGGGCGGGCGAATCGTGGTGGCCGCGTGGACACCCGCCGGGATGGTCGGACGGATGTTCGCTTCAACCGCTCCCTACATGCCGGCACCTCCCGAGGGATTCGTGCCGCCGGTGATGTGGGGCGATGAGAGCCGCGTGCGGGAGCTGTTCGAAGGCACCGGCGTGGAGCTCTTCTTCGAGCTGCGGACGGTCGCCTTCGCGGGCGATTCGGTCGAGGCGTGGGTCGAGACCGACGAGCGGATCCTGGGGCCCTCGGTGATGGCCAAGGCAGCGCTCGAGCAGCAGGGGGGCTACGAGGAGCTGCGCAGCGACGTCGTCGCGCTCTACTCCGAGTTCAACGAGGCCTCCGACGGAAGCTTCCATGCGCCGGCCGAGTACCTCGTGACGGTGGCACAGAAGTCCGGCTGAGGAGGCGGTCAGCCCTCGACCGCGAACAGCTGCCAGTCGCCCGGCACGCCCTTGAGGGGGTGGGCGCCGCGGTCGGCGAAGGCGATCCCGGAGCCGGCGACGAGGTCGGTGACGGTACGCGAGACGAGCACCTCGCCCGGCCCGGCGAGGGCCCCCACGCGCGCTCCGATGTTCACGGCGATCCCGCCGATGTCCTCGTCTATCACCTCGACCTCGCCGGTATGCAGGCCGGCACGGATCTCGAGGTCGAGCCCCCGCACGCCGTCGCGTGCGGACATCGCGGCGCGGATCGCACGCGCGGGGCCATCGAAGGTTGCAAGGAAGCCGTCGCCCATCGTCTTGACCTCGCGTCCCCGGTGCCGCTCGATCGCGCTGCGCACGAGCTCGTCATGGCGCCGCACCAGATCGCGCCAGTCGCGGTCGCCGAGCTGCGCGGCGCGTGCGGTCGAGTCGACGATGTCCGTGAACATGACCGTGGCCAGCATGCGGTCGGGGTCCGGCCCGGCGCGTTGGCCTGTCAGGAACTCTTCGACCTCGTCGACGATCTGGTCGGGATCGGCGAGCATCAGGTGGTCCTTGCCGTCCAGCTCGACGAATCTCGCGCCGGGTATGCCGGCGGCGATCGCCCGGCCGGCGGAGGGCGGCATCAGGCGGTCCTCGCGCCGGTGCACGACGAGTGTCGGCGCTCCGATCGTGGGCAGCGCGTGACGGACGTCGATTTCCCTGTACAGGTGCAGCAGCGATTCCGCGCCCTTGGGGCTTGTGCCGCTGCGCAGCAGCCGCGCCCACCAGCGGCGGAACTCCTCGTCGTCCGCCAGGCTCGGCGCCCACAGACGCAGGCCGGCCGGCCCGCCCCAGCTGTCCAGCACGAGCTCCACGAACCTCGCGAATTCCTCCGGCGCGACACCCTGCGGGTAGTCGCTCGCGCGGATCAGGCGCGCCCAAGTGCCATAGAGGACGAGCGCCGAGACCCGCTCCGGGTGGGTGGCGGCGAGCAGCGCGCTCATCGGACCGCCCTCGGAGATGCCGAAGACGGCGGCGCGCTCGATGCCGATCTCGTCGAGCACGGCACGCGCATCCTCCATCGACTCCTCCAGCGTCGGCGGCCCCGCTGGACGATCGGAGAGGCCCTGTCCGCGCTTGTCGTATAGGACCAGACGGGCGAAGGATGCGAGCCGGCCGAAGTAACGCTCGGCCTGGGGCGCCTCGAGCATGATCTCCAGGTGGGAGACGAAGCCGGGGATGCAGATCAGATCGAGCGGGCCCTCGCCGTAGGTGGCGTAGGCGATGCTGACCCCGTCGCGGCTCTGCGTGTAGCGGACATCCGGCGGTTGCAGCATGAGGCCGAAGATAGTGGCTGCGAGGCGCGGCGTCACGCGCTCGTGGCCTGCGCCGCTGCCGGCCTCAGACCTTGTCCGGAGCTGCCGCGGCCAGGCTCAGAGGCCGAGCGCGCGAAGCAGTTGCGTCAGCTCGCCGACGACGTCGCCGTAGAGGCGCACCTCGGCGACTGCGTCCAGCGGCGTGGGCCCCTGAGTGAGGATCGCGACGGCGCCGCCGGCGTCACGGGTCAGCCCCGGGAGGGCCGCGACGGGGTGCACTTCGAGGGAGGAGCCGACGCAGATGAGCAGATCGGCTTGCTCGCAGAGCGAGCTCGCGCGATCGAGGGCGGCCCGGTTCAGCAGCTCGCCGAAGAGCACGACGCCCGGCTTCAGCGGCCTGTCGCAGTGCTCGCAGCGGGGCACGCCGTCGGCCGCGGCGGCGAGGCGCGCCCGGACCTCATCGAGCGCGATTTCGCAGGGGCAGCGCAGGCAGCGGGAGGTGGCGATGGAGCCGTGCACCTCGACCAGCTCGCGGCTGCCGGCACGGCGATGGAGCATGTCCACGTTCTGGGTGATCACCGCGTCGAGTCGGCCGGCCCGCTCGAGCTCGGCGAGCGCCTCGTGCGCCCGGTTGGGCTGCGTGTCCCGCAGCGACGCGAAGCGCTGGCCGTAGAAGGACCAGAAGCGCGTAGCGTCGGCATGGAAGGCATCGATGTGGGCGACCTCCATCGGGTTGACGTTCAGCCACAGCCCCGTGCCGGGCGAGCGGAAGTCGGGGATGCCGGAGGGCACTGAGATGCCGGCGCCGGTGAGCGCGACGACGGAGCCGGCGCCGCGGACGAGCTCAGCCAGCCGCGCGATCTCAGCGCCCGACCGCTCCGCCGCCGAGATCTGCCCGGGAGCCGCCACGCTCAGGCGCCTTTGAAGCGAGGAGCGCGTTTGCCGAGGAAGGACGCGATGCCCTCCTTGGCGTCCTCGCTCGCGAAGACCGTGGCGAAGGCCTCCTTCTCCGCGGCGATGCCGGCGTCGAGGTCGCCATTCGCCGACACCGACTTGATCTCGGCGACCGCGAGGGGCGCCTGGCCCGCGAGCTTCCGCGCCCACATCAGTGCTGTGTCGAGTAGTTCGTGATCCTCCACGACGCGGTTGACGAGGCCCAGCTCGAAGGCTTCCTCGGCCAGCACGGGGTCGCCGATGAGGTTCATCTCGAGGGCCTTGTTGGCGCCGACGAGGCGCGGCAACCGCTGGGTGCCGCCGAAGCCGGGAATGATGCCGAGCTTGATCTCGGGCTGGCCGAACAGGGCCGAGCGGGCGGCGATACGGACGTCGCAGGCCATCGAGAGCTCGCAACCGCCTCCGAAGGCGAGGCCGTTGACGGCGGCGATCGTGGCGATTCCCGAGCGCTCCATTTCGCGGAACAGGCGGTGGGTGTCGTCGATCAGCCGACGCCCAGCCGTCTCATCCATCGTCGTGAAGGCCTTGATGTCGGCGCCGGCGCTGAACAGGAACGGGTTCGAGGATGCGATCACGAGGGCGCGGGTGCCGTTCGACTTGAGGAGCGACCAGACCTTCTCGAGGTCCTCGGCGACCTGCGGGGAGATCGAGTTCATCTGCCCGTTGGCCAGCCAGGCGATCGTGATGCCGTCCTCGCGGCTCTCGAGCTTGATGACCTCTGCGGGCTGCTCGGCGTCGAGCCGGGGATAGGGGTAGAAGCCCTGGCCGGTCTTCTGGCCGAGGCGCCCCTGGGCGACCATGCGCCGCAGGATCGTGGGCGGGGAGAAGCGCTCGCCGAAACGCTCCTGGGCGTTCTCCATGCGCTCGAGGATCGCGTCGAGGCCTTCGGAGTCGGCCTTCATGAACGGCGGCATCAGCCCGCGCCGGGGGTCGAGGCCGGCGCCGGCCATCATCCCGAAGTCGATGTCGCGATGGGTGGCGACGCCCTCCTCGAGGACCAGGCAGGCCTCGAGCAGGGTCTTCAGCGAGAGCAGCTCGACGAGCTCGGCCACGTCCGGCTCGGCGTCGCCGGGGATGTTCGGCTCGCCCTGGGGGTCGTAGAAGCCGTCCCCGCCGGTCTTGGCGCCGAGTTTGCCGTTGGCGACGAGCTTCTGCATGCCCTTGGGGACATAGAAGCGTTCCTCGCCGTAGGACTCGACGAGGTGCTCGGCGACGTGCAGGACGGTGTCGAGGCCAAGCAGGTTGACGAGGTAGTAGGGCCCGACCGGCACCACTCCGGCGGCCCCTACGCCCTCGTCGATCTTCTTGATCGAGAGGCCCTTCTCCTCCTGCTCGCGCCAGACCTCGGAGATGCCCGAGTTGAGGATGCGGTTGACGACGAAGCCGGGCACCTCGGCGCAGGTGATGGGCTGCTTGCGGATCGCCTGGGCGAAGGTGACGGCGGTGGAGGCGGTCTCCGCGGAGGTCTCTTCGCCCTCGACGATCTCGATCAAGGGCATGATCGAAGCCGGGTAGAAGTAGTGGAAACCGATCACGCGGTCGGGGCGAAGGGTCGCTTCGGCGATCTCGGTGATGGAGAGCGAGGAAGTGTTGGAGGCGAGGATCGCGTGCCCCGGGGTGGCGGCATCGAGCTCGGCGAAGACGGCCTGCTTGATGTCCATCCGCTCGGGCACCGCCTCGATCACGAAGTCGACATCACCGAAGCCCTCATAGGTGGTTGTGCCCTGGATGCGGCCGAGGATCTCCGCGAGCTGGGCCTCGGCGTCCTCGGCGCTGATCTTGCCCTTCTCGGCGAGTTTCGCGACCTGTCCGGAGGTGACGTTGGCGGCCTCGTCGAGGCCGGCCTGGACGAGCGCATCGTCGATGTCCTTGAGGACCACGGGGATGCCCGCGGCGGCGATAGTCTGGGCGATCTGGCCCCCCATCGTCCCGGCGCCTACGACGGCAGCTTTGAACACGAACATTCTCTGGATCTCCTCTGGTGGCGGGTCCGAGAGCCTAGCGTCGGCGCAGCCCGGCCGCACCTCCGGGGCGGCGAACGGGTTTGGATGTTGGGGGCGTGCGCAAATGTGACAAACGGGTAAGGAGGCGTACATGGGAGATCAACAGGCGGCGGAGCACGGTCGAGGAGGGATGGGCGGAGGCGCGCGGGGCCCCCGCTGGGCGGCTGTGGCCCTGGGGCTGCTCGCTGCGCTGGCGGTCGCGGCGCCCGCCCAGGCGGCGTCGAAGCCGACGCTGAACACCGGCGGGGCGAAATCGGTCACCTACGCCTCGGCGACCCTGGGCGGGTCGATCAACCCGCAGGGCAGCGGCACCTCTTATTACTTCCAGTACGGCCCGACGAGAGCCTATGGCGGCCAGAGCGCGATCGGCTCGGCCGGGGCGGGCACGAAATCTGTCCCGGTGGCGGTTGCGATCGCAGGCCTGCAGCCGCTGACGATCTACCACTACCGGCTCGTGGCGGTCAACGCCCTGGGCACCACACTGGGCCGCGACCGGACCTTCCAGACGACCAAGGTGCCTCTGTCGCTGGCGATCCTCGCGTCCCCCAACCCGGTCGTGTTCGGGGCTCCGGTGGTGATCCAGGGGACGCTGTCGGGAACGAACAACGGAGGTCGCCAGGTGATCCTGCAGGGCGCTTCCTTCCCCTACACCGCGGGCTTCCAGAACATCGGCAACCCCGAGCTGACGAACGCCACGGGCGGCTTCAGCTTCACCCTCCTCGGCGCCGGGACCACGACGCAGTTCCGCGTCGTCACGACGACCAACCCGCCGGTGATCAGCCCCGTCACGACGGAGGTCGTGGCCGTCAGGGTGACGAGCCACATCTCCCGCACGCGCCGCCATGGCTTCGTGCGTATCTCCGGCACCGTGACTCCGGCCGAGAACGGCGCCCAGGTCGGGATCCTCCGGATCATCCACGGCCGCGGCGTGCTCGTCGGCGGCACCGTGCTGAAGCCGAAGGGTGCGACCGCCTCGAAGTTCAGCCGCGTGGTGAGGGTGCACAAAGGCGTCTACAGGGTGCTGATCCGCGTGGTCGGCGCGGGCCAGGTCTCCAACTACGGGCAGCCGCTGCTGATCCGCTGAGGCCGGCCACTCCGTGATCGGCTGAGGCGGGCACACACGAGAGCTCCCGTGATAGCGATGGTATTTACGTAGATACCATCGCTATCGGGGGCTCTCATCGGACTCCCCGACAGTCACCTCGCGTAGATACCACCGCTATCGGGCGCTCTCATCGGACTTCCCGACAGTCACCTCGCGTAGATGCCACCGCTATCGGGCGCTCTCATCGGACTCCCCGACAGCCGCGGCCACTCCTGATCCGCCGAGGGCTAGGCCGGAACCGCCATGGGCTCCTCGACGCGCCGCGGCAGCAGCGTTTCGCGGGCGATCACGAGGCGCTGGATCTGCGAGGTGCCCTCGTAGAGCTGCATGATCTTGGCGTCTCGGAAGAGCTTCTCGACGGGGTACTCCTTAATGAAGCCGTAGCCGCCGTAGACCTGCACGGCTTCCGTCGCAGTCTTCATCGCGGTGTCGGCCGCAAAGCGCTTGGCGTGGGAGGAGACGAGCGTGTTGCGTTCGCCGTTGTCGAGCATCGCGGCGGACTTCCAGGTCAGCAGGCGGGCCGCCTCGATCTCCGTTGCCATGTCGGCGATGATGAACTGGATCGCCTGGTGCATCGCGATCGGCACGCCGAACTGCACTCGTTCGCGCGAGTAGTCCACAGCGAACTCGAAGGCCGCCCGCGCGATGCCGGTGGCCATCGCCGCCACGCCGGGACGGGTGCGGTCGAGGGTCATCATCGCGAGCTTGAAGCCCCCGTTCTCCTCGCCCAGCAGGTTCTCGGCGGGCACCTCCACGTCGTTGAAGGAGATCGTCGCGGTGTTCGAGGCGCGCTGCCCGAGCTTGTCCTCCTTCTTGTCGACCACGACGCCCCAATCACGCTCGACCACGAAGGCCGAGATGCCGCGGTGGCCGGCGTCCTTGTCTGTCTTGGCGTAGACGGTGTAGTAGTCGGCATAGCCGCCGTTGGTGATGAAGCACTTCGAGCCGTTGATGACGTACTTGTCGCCCTTCTTCACGGCCGTCGTGCGCATCCCCGACACATCCGAGCCGGCGTCGGGCTCGGTCAGGCAGAACGAGGCGAGCGTCGGCGATTCGGTCAGCATCCCCAGGTACTTCTTCTTGATCTCCTCAGAGCCGCCCAGCGCGATCGGCGCCGTCGCCAGGCCATTGCAGCCCAGCGAGGTCTGGATGCCCGAGCAGCCCCAGGAGAGCTCCTCCTCGATCAGGCAGCCGTCGAGGTAGCTCGCGCCGGGGCCCCCGTACTCCTCCTCGATATGGCTGTTCATCAGGCCCACCTCCCAGGCCTTCTTGATCACGTCCTCCGGCCACGTCCCCTCCTTGTCGTACTCCCATGCGACGGGACGGATCTCTTTGACCGCGAAGTCGTGCGCCATCTCGCGCAGGTTCTTCTGCTCGTCTGTGAGGGTGAAATCGACCATTCTCGGGGGCCTCTCCTAACGGGCTGGCACGAAGTTAGATTGACTGGTCAGTCAATCTGGCAGCAGCAGGGTAGCGGAGCGGCAGGCGATCGGCAAGAATCGGAGTCGTGGAGAGCGCCGCCGGCTCGCTGGTGCCAGGGCTCGCCGGAACCACCGGCCTGACCTTCGTCGTGTTCGGCACAGTGGCCTTCTCGCTGGTGATGTCGGTGCTGTTCCTGGTGACGCGGGGCAAAGACTCGATGTACGACCAGATCGGCCAGGGCGGCATCTCGCGGGAAGGCGACCACGCCGGTACGGGCGGCCCCACGGCGGAGCCCGGCGCGGCGGGGGCCGAGCAGGAGCAGGAGATTCGCCAGATGCTCCGTGCCCGCAGCGACCGGCGCGTGTCGCGGGGCGAGCAGCCGCTGGACATCGACGCTGAGGTGTCCCGGCTGCTGGCCGATGCGAAGGACGCCTCCGAACGCGACCCGGCGATCGTCGCGGAGGTCCGTCAACTCGTCGAGGCCCGCAACGAGCGGCGCCTGCGACAGGGCCTCGAGGCCCTCGATGTCGATGCCGAGATCACCCGGACGCTCGATGAGCTCGACCCCTGAGCACCGCGCATGGGCGGCCCCGGCAAGCCCATCCTCGGACCCTGCTCCGGGGCATCGCAAGCCACGCAACGGTGGGGTATAAACGCCCGATGCGCAACGTCCGCCGCTACCAGCTCGACGAGTTGATCCTCAGCCCCGGCACCTACTTCAACCCACAGACCGAGATCATGGTCGTCGTCGACGACTCCCCGGAGGTCGATCACGAGATCTTCGAGGCCGCGGCCATGGAGGCCACGGACTGGGTGCAGATCTCCGAGGAGACGCCCCTCGACGAGCACGAGCGAGACGACCTCGTCGAGCGCTTCCAGCTCTCCCAGCAGGGCGGCGCCGAGCTGGGCGACGACGAAGAGATCGATGAGGAGGACGAGGACCTCGACCCCGATGAGGAGGACGAGGCCGAGGACGAGGAGGACGAAGTCGAGGAGCTCGATCCCCGCGAATACGGGGACGAGTAGCGAGGGGCCGCAACTGACCGCCCCGGCGGCGTGTTCGTTTCAGGGATGGTCCTGCCCAGGCGCTCGCCTGCAACCCGCCCTGCATCGCTCCACAGCGCCGCCCCTAGCATCGGCGCCTTGCCAGCCAAGCGCCTGCCCGCCGCGCTGATCGCCCTCGCCTTGGTGATCGCCCTCGCCCTGGTGAGCGTGCTGGCGCCCGCCGGCGCCTCGGCGCTGGGTGGGCGGACGGCCCCGCAGGCGCTGCCCCCGCTCAGCAGCGGCGCGACCCGGATCCAGGGCCGTGCAGCCGCAGCCCATGGGCCTTCGGTCAGCGCCGCCCTCGCCTCGCTGCTGCACTCCGGCCAGATCAGCGAAGCGGTCTACAAGAAGGACCTCGCTGTCTACACGGCGGCGAAACGCTCGCTCGGACACCTCAGCGGCACGCGCCGCGAAGAACTCGGCGCGGTCATGGCCAACGTCCAGGCGATGGCCGCCGCCGGCTACCTGACCGCCTCACGCCAGGCCGTCATCTTCCTGACGCTCGAAAAGAACCAGCTCTGGTGGACCACCAAACCACTGCTCTCGGGCACCGTCCGCGTCAGCTTCCCTCAGAGCCTGATCGTCTGGGAGCGCTACCCCGGCCAGGGAATCGAGATCCAGTGGCTGGCGACGTTCGGCGCCGGGAACGGCTTCTACCTCTCGGGCCACGAAAACTCGAACCTGCGCCAGCTCGTGAACGAAGTGATCCCGCTCGCCACGCAGCGCGCCGGGGGCATCGC
>DASWFM010000220.1:0-5784 GCA_036394235.1 Solirubrobacteraceae bacterium
CGCGCGATCTTGTTGCCCTCGCCGAACCAGAGCTTGCCGTCGGCGCCGACCGTCACTCCCGATACCGAGGTGCTGGAGTTCGTTTCATAGCCTTTGATCACCCCCGCGGTGGTGATCGCACCGATCTGGGTGTTCCAGCCGAACCAGAGGCGGCCGTCGGGGCCGGGGGTGATCGATCCGTAACCGCCTGTACCGGAGCCGAGCGGGTACGCGGTGATTTCACTCGTGAGCGAGACGCCGACCGGCACCTTGTCGATCTGTGCGTCCTGCGCCACCCACATGTTCCCGTCCGGCCCGAGCGTGGCTGCGAGGCCCAACGTCGGTGACGGAAGCTGGACGACGTCCGAGCTGGAGATCGCGCCGCCCGTCGCCATCCGCCCGATGGAGGACCCGCCGACATGGTTGCCGCTGTCGACGAACCAGATCTTCCCATCCGCCCCCGTGGTGATCCCGTAGGGCGTCGTTTCGACGGGAATCGGATATTCGGTGATCGTTCCCGCCGTCGCTCCTGCAGACGCCGAAGCCGCGGTCGCGATCAAAACCGAAAGGGCGAGCGCGCGCCCAGCCAAGCGTGAAGTCTGGGCGAGCACGCCGTGAGTCTTTCACATAGTTCCGATCTCGGGGTCCAGCTGGACGTAAACCCGAGGCGCGGACCTCAGCGGACGAGATTGGGGGCGCGCCGTTGCCGATGATGCCGCTCTGCGCGCCGGAGGTGTCCATGCAGAAGGCGTAGCCGACCGCGAGGGCGAGCATCGCGACGGCCGGGTGTCAGGACCGGCAGCAGCGCCGGGATGCGGCATGGGCCGACCCTACACCCACAGGTCTCAGACGCAGAGGTTCAAGCCTTCGCGCTCGACGGTGTTCGAGTCTTCGTTGCCGGCCCAGTCGCGGGCACGCACGACGAAGTAGAAGGTTTCGGCCGATGGGAGCTTCGGTGTTTCGAACGTCGTCACACCGCGCCCCGTCGTGTAGGTCGGATGAGAGTAGTCCTCGCCGCCGGGCTGCTTCGATTGGTAGATCTCGTAGACGATCTTGCGCGAGCGCGTGACGTTGTCCGTCGCCGCTTCCCACGCGAGGTGGTAGCTGGTCGATATACCTCCGCCGACGGGCCCCGGCACGCACGTCGTCGCCGACGCCAGCCCGGCGAACCCCGGGGGAGCGTGGTCCGTCCTGCGCCCTGCCTGTGCGGGAGCGCTGAGCACGATCGCGGCGATCAGGCCCGCGGTCGCCGCCGTTCCTTTACCTCGCAGGCGACGGCTGGGTGAGGACGAGGCGTTCACGGAGCACCTCCAACGTTGGAGAGTTGCGTGCCACCTCGAGTCTACGCTCGAGCGGCGCGGCGCCGCCGGGCGGGCAAGGATGCGTGCGTCGGCGGGCGGGGACCGCGTCGGCACCGGCCAATACTCTTGGCCGGTGCTGGTAGCGATCATCGCGCGGATCCTCTCGCGACTGGTCGTGACGGTCAGCGAACCGTTCGATGCCCGTCGCAGGGGCGCGCCACGCTGGCGAGTGCTCGCGCTGCTGGTTCTGGTCGCGACGCTGTGCCTGCTCCCGCTGCACCTCTCGCCGCACACCGCACGCGTGCTCGGATCTGTCTTGCTGGGGGTCTCGATCCTCGTGGTGTTGACGGGTGCAGCGGTGTTCCGGCGCGTGCTGGCGCGGCTCGTGGAGGGTGGCTCATTGCGACTGGGCCGGCACCGCGTCGAGGTGCCGAGGCTCCACGGACAGGTGCGTGCCTTCGAAGGGCTGATGGCGCTGCTGCGCCGAAGCGGCCTCGCGCTGCCGGCGCTCGTCTTCTTCTGCCTGTGGGCGACTGTGTACATGTTCATCTGGGCGCATGAACCGGCGGCCTGCCCCGCGGACCCCGCGCATCCGTGCGCCGGTGCGGCGTTCCTTGGCGCCGGCACGCGTCCAACGTTCGGCGACTTCCTCTATTACTCGGTCAACATGGCCTTCGCGAACCCGGCACCGGACCTGGTGGCCCACAGCAGGGTGGGTCACACGGCGGCGACGATCGAGGTGCTCTCGGGCGTGGGCCTGGTCACTCTGTACGCCGGTGCGTTCTTCGGGATCGGCGCCTCGAGCGCGGGCAGGCCGGGCAGCGCCGAGACGGTCGCGGACCGCCCGCCGCTGTGAGGGCGCTCTACCCCGCGCTCGATGAGGCCCAGAGGTTGACGTCGCCCTCGACCGCGTGCCGGTCGATCTCGGCGAGTTCATCGGGTGTGAAGTCCAGGCGCTCGAGTGCGGCGACGTTCTGCTCGAGCTGGCCGACCGAGCTGGCGCCGAGCAGCGCGGAGGTGACGCGTTCGTCGCGCAGCACCCAGGCGATCGCCATCTCGGCGAGCGACTGGCCGCGCGCCGCGGCGAGGTCGTTCAGCACCCTCACTCGGGCCATGTTCTCCTCGCTCAGCATCGCCTCCGGGAAGTAGTTGCCGGCGCGGACCCGGGAGTCCTCCGGCACGCCGTTCAGGTAGCGGTCCGTAAGCAGGCCCTGGGCGAGGGGCGAGAAGACGATCGCGCCGACGCCCTCCTCGGCGAGCACTTCCAGCAGCTCCGCCTCGATCCAGCGATTCAGAAGTGAGTAGGAGGGCTGGTGGATCAGCAGGGGCGTGCCGAGCTCGCGGAGGATCGCGGATGCCTCGCGAGTCCGGTCGGGTCCGTAGGAGGAGATCCCGACGTAACGCGTGAGGCCCATCCGGACGGCGTCGGCCAGAGCGCCCATCGTCTCCTGCAGCGGCGTCTCGGGGTCGAAGCGATGCGAGTAGAAGATGTCGACGTGGTCGAGCCGCATCCGCTTCAGGCTCTGTTCGAGGCTCCCCAGGAGGTACTTCCGCGAACCCCACTCGCCGTAAGGGCCTGGCCACATGTCGTAGCCGGCCTTCGTCGAGATCACCAGCTCGTCGCGCAGCGACGAGAAGTCCTCGGCCTGGATCCGCCCGAAGTTCGTCTCGGCGCTGCCATAGGGCGGCCCGTAGTTGTTCGCGAGGTCGAAGTGGGTGATGCCGAGATCGAAGGCGCGGCGCAGGATCGCGCGGCTGTCGGCCAGCGCCCGGTCGTCTCCGAAGTTCTGCCAGAGGCCGAGCGAGATGGCTGGGAGCCGCAGGCCGCTGCGCCCGCAGCGCCTGTAGGGCATCCGCCCGTAGCGGTCCTCCGCGGGAACGTAGACGGTGGGTCCCAGCTGGCGGTTGTACGGCACCCCGCGAGTATCGCACTCGCTCCGCTCTGGCCGGCTTGCGAGCGCGTAGTGCGGCATGCTCGCTGATTCGATCGAGTTGCCCGTGCGCGGGCGGGCGTAACCTTCCACCGTGTCCTCGATTCCCACCGAGAAGGCGCCTGCGAAGCAGCGGGTCCTTGACTGGAACCACGCCGCTCAGGCGGCTGTCTGCGACCTGATCGAGCCGTGGGAGCACGGCACGGTCGTGCGCGCGAGCCGCTATCCGACGTACTACAGCTTCAACCTCGTCCGCGTCGAGCAGGAGCCGGGGATCAGCGCCGCCGGCTTGGCGGCCTTCGCGGGCGAGGCGCTCGCCGGCCTCGAGCACCGCCGGCTGGACTTCGAGGACATCGAGGCGGCTGAGTCCCGGCGCGCGGAGCTCGTTGCGCTGGGTTGGAAGACCACGAAGCTCGTGTGGATGCACCACGACCGCCCGCTGCCGCCCGCGGCGCCGGAGGTCGAGGCCCGAGAGGTGCCCTACGAGACCGTTGACGAGCTTCGCCTGGCCTGGCACCTGGAGGATTTCGACAACAGCGAGTACGAGCAGTTCCGCGTCGCCGCGCGGGAGGTCTCGATGACGCGCGGCGTGCGCGTGCTCGCGATCCACGACGGCGATCGCCCGATCGCCTTCGCCCAGATCGAGCGGGCGGGGACGGGAGCTGAGATCACGCAGGTGTTCGTGCACGCCGATCACCGTGGCGCCGGTCGCGGCACGGCGATCACGCGCGCGGCGATCCGTTCATCCTCCGATGCCGAGGACCTGTGGATCGTGGCCGACGACGAGGATCGTCCGAAGCGGCTCTACGAACGGCTCGGCTTCTCGCCCATATGGAGGTCGATGGAGTGCCTGCTGCTGAAATGAGCGCATCGGTGCCGCGCACGCGCTTCTGGCTCGCGAAGCGCACGGCGATGGTCGCCGCGACGGCGTTCCTGGCGATCAACCTCTGGACCGGGGCGCCGCTGATCGCCCTCTGGGTCGGCTCGCAGGTCGTCGGGCAGACGGTCCTGAGCATGCAGGCCGTGTGCGTCGTCGTCGTCGTGCTCGCCGTGCTGGTCTTCTCGATGTCGATGGCGCTCGCCTGGCTGAGTCGCGAGTACGACCGCCTCAGCGGTCGCGAGCCGGGCGAACAGCGCTTGCCGTGGCTGCGCGGGATGAGCGGCGAGGAGGGAATCGAGCAGCCGGGCTACGGCGCCGGCATCACGGCGCTCGAGCGCGTCGTGATGGTCAGCGTCTACCTGGCCGTGGTCTGCTTCCTGTTGTGGTTCTTCTTGCTCGCCGGAGCGCCGACGCCCTCGCTGTAGCGAGAACGCCGGGGGGTAGCGCATCAGTTTGAAATTAGCTCCGGCGAGGCGGTCGCCGAGGTGCGGAAGGCCGAGCCGCCATCTGCCGCTGATCGGTAGCCTCGCGCCGATGGTGCGAGTGATCGTGGGGGCGGCGCTGCTCTCTGCAGGGATCGTCGCGTTCATCGAGGCGCACAGCCATAGGCCGCTGCCGTCGATCGAGATCAGGAAGCGGTTCAAGGGCGACGAACTGCTCGGCGTTCTGAACCTCTACAGCCGGGACTCACGCTGGTCCCGCACCGCGTACGACTTCACGCACATCGGCGGGGCCGTGCTGATCGTCGTCGGCGCGCTGCTTATGATCATCGGCCTGGTCGCGCTCGCGCGACGCGCCGCCTGAGGGGGGGATGGACGCTACGACGCATGCGGCCCCTCGGGAGCCCGCGCGTGCGCGTGCGCGGGCGGCCAGCGTGCCGGTCCGCGTCCTACAGCTTCACCATCACCTTGCCGGTGTTGCCGCCGTTGAACAGCAGGTTCAGCGCCTCGGGGCAGCTCTCGAGGCCCTCGACGATGTGCTCGGAGGATTTGATCTTGCCTTCCCCGAGCCATCCGGCGACCTCCGCCTGGGCGGCCGGGAAGCGGTCGAAGTAGTCGAGGATGATGAAGCCCTCCATCCGCCCTCGCCTGATCAGCAGGTTGATGTAGTTGCTCGGGCCTGCCGGTGGCCCGTCGCTGTTGTAGGAGGAGATCGCTCCGCACAGGACGACGCGGCCTTTCAACGCGAGCTGGCCGAGGCAGTCGTTGAGGATCGAGCCGCCGACGTTGTCGAAGTACAGGTCGATGCCGTCGGGGCAGCTCTCGCGCAGACGTGCCGCGAGGTCGTCGTTCTTGTAGTCGATCGCCTCGTCGAAGCCCAGCTCCTCGACTATGTAGGCGCACTTCTCCGGCCCGCCGGCGATGCCGACGACCTTCTTCGCGCCCTTGATCCGCGCGACCTGCCCGGCCGTCGAGCCGGTCGCGCCGGCCGCTCCCGAGACGACGACCACGTCGCCGTCCTTGACGCGCCCGACGTCGGTCATCCCGAAGTAGCCGGTCATGCCCGTGACGCCCAGGATGCCCAGCGCCAGCGTCGGCTCGACTCCCGGCGGCAGCGGCTGCATCGCGCGCTCGCCCTCGTCGACGATCAGGTACTCCTGCCAGCCCGTCACGCCGAACAGGAGCTGTCCCGGCTGATACGCGTCCGAGCGGCTCTCCACGACCTCGCCGATGCCGCCGCTGCGGATCACCTC
>DASWFM010000221.1:0-4923 GCA_036394235.1 Solirubrobacteraceae bacterium
CCGCCAGATCCCCGAGGCGGTCCGTCTCGGCCGCCCCCTGGAGCTGCCCGCCGGCAAGCCCGAGCAGGAGGTCTTCGATCACCTGCGCGACCTCGCCGCCCGCAATCGCAGCGCCGAAGACGAGGTGAGCTTCCTCGGCGCCGGCTTCTACGACCACTACGTGCCGGCGCTGATCGACATGTTGATGGAGCGCTCGGAGTTCCTCACGCCCTACACGCCCTACCAGCCCGAGATCTCCCAGGGCGGCTTGCAGGTGATGTTCGAGTACCAGACGGCGATCTCCGAGCTGACCGGCCTGCCCGTCTCGAACGCCTCCACCTACGAGGGCCCATCCGCCGTCGCTGCAGCCGCCTACCTCGCAAAGCTCCACAACGGCCGCCGCCGCCTCGTCGTCAGCGCGGGCCTGCACCCGCACAGCATCCAGACCCTTCGCACCTATGCCCACGGCTACGACATGGAGGTCGTCGAGGTATCCCTCCGCGAGGGCCTCACCGACCCCGACGCCTGGGCCGCCGCGATCGACGGCGATACGAGCGCCGCGATCTTCGCCCAGCCCAACTTCTACGGCGCCGTCGAGGACGCGGAGGCGCTCAGCGCGGCCGCTCACGAGGCCGGGGCGGGGGACACGCGTCCCAGCGGCTCCGGCCCGGTCGTCGTCGCCCAGGTCGACCCGCTGACGCTCGGCATCCTCCGCGCCCCCGGCGAATGCGGTGTCGACGTCGCCGTCGGCGAGGGCCAGTCGCTCGGCAACCGCCTCGACTTCGGCGGGCCGTCATTCGGCCTCTTCGCCGCCCGCGAGGAGTACCTGCGCAGGATGCCCGGGCGGATCGCCGGCGAGACGCGCGACGTCGACGGCCGCAGGGGCTTCGTGCTCACGCTGCAGACCCGCGAGCAGCACATCCGCCGCGAGAAGGCCACCTCGAACATCTGCACCTCCCAGGCCCTGAACGCTCTCGGCGGGGTGGTGTACCTCGCCTGGCTCGGCCGCCGGGGGATCGTGGAGCTCGGCGAGCTGCTGCTGGCTCGCGCCCACTACGCCCGCGAGACACTCGCTGCGTTGCCGGGCGTCGAGAAGGCCCACGCCCAGCCGGTCGTCCGCGAGTTCGCCATTCGACTCGACGCCGACGTTGCTGCCGTGCGCGAGCGCTGCATCGCGGCCGGCGTCAACCCGGGGGTCGACCTGCATGCCCTGACGGGCCGCGAGGAGGACCGCGGCGGGCTGCTCGTCGCGATCACCGAGCGCCGCTCACGGGCCGACATCGACCGTCTCGCCGAGCTGCTCGGTGGCGCGGTGGCCGAGGAGCTCGGCGGGCGGGCGCCGAGAAAAGAGGCCGTGCCCGCATGAAGCCGATCGACGAAAACCACCTGCATGCGGATCCGGGCATCGAGGTGCACCCCGAGCGCCACGACCACCACATCGCCGCGCCCACCCGCGCCGGCGAGCCGACACCGCTCCAGCGCGACGCCGCCCGCACGATCTTCCAGAAGGGCGCGCCGGGCCGGCGCGCCTTCGTCTGTCCCGAGCTCGACGTGCCGGAGCTGCCGGCCGCTGCCTTCCCGGAGCGCTTCCGCCGGACCGCTCCGCCACGCCTGCCCGAGATCTCAGAGCCCGAGATCGTGCGTCACTACGTCGGCATCTCCAAGCGCAACTTCGACCTCGACTCGGGCTTCTACCCGCTCGGCTCCTGCACGATGAAGCACAACCCCCGGCTGCACGAGCGCGCCGCCGCCCTGCCCGGTCATAGTCGCCTGCATCCCCTGCAGGACTCAGGCGGCTCCCAGGGAGCGCTCGAGCTGATGTGGAACCTGCAGCAGGCCCTCGCCGAGATCTCCGGCCTCGCCAACGTCAGCCTGCAGCCCTCGGCGGGCTCCCACGGTGAGCTCGCCGGCGTGCTGCTGACGCGCGCCTACCACGAGGATCGCGGCGAGCAGCGGCACAAGGTGCTCACGCCCGACACCGCCCACGGCACGAACCCGGCGACCGTCACCATGGCCGGCCTCGAGGTGGTCAAGCTCGCGACCAACGAGGACGGCGGCATCGACATCGAGGATCTTCGCGCGAAGGCCGACGGCGACGTCGCCTGTCTGATGCTCACGAACCCCAACACGCTCGGCGTGTTCGACTCCAACATCGCCGAGATCGCGGAGATCGTGCACGGCGTCGGGGCGACCCTCTACTACGACGGCGCCAACCTCAACGCGGTGATGGGCCTCTCCCGGCCGGGCGACATGGGCTTCGACATCGTCCACTTCAACCTCCACAAGTCCTTCACCCAGCCCCACGGCGGGGGCGGTCCTGGCTCGGGGCCGATCGCCGTGTCCGATCGGATCGCCCCCTACCTGCCCGTGCCCGTCGTGGCGCGACGGCAGGACGGCAGCTTCGAGCTCGACTCCGAGCGCGAGAAGACGATCGGCCGGCTGCGGGGCTTCCACGGCAACTACGGCTGCTTCGTGCGCTCATACGCCTACATCCGCTCGCTCGGCGCCGACGGGCTGCGCGACGCCTCCGAGACGGCCGTGCTGAACGCCAACTACCTGCTTGCCCGTCTGCGCCAGCTCGGCGCCCTGGAGCACCTCCCGCTTGCGTATGGAGATCTCTGCATGCACGAGTTCGTGCTCTCCGGCGGCCCGATGAAGCGGGCTCTGCAGATCAAGACGCTCGACCTCGCCAAGCGCCTCCTGGACTTCGGCTTCCACCCGCCCACCGTCTACTTCCCGCTGCTCGTCGACGAGGCCCTGATGATCGAGCCGACCGAGACCGAGACGAAGGAGACGCTCGACGCGTTCGCCGAGGCGATCGCCGCGATCCTCGTCGAGGCCGCCGAGAACCCGCAGATCGCCCAGGACGCTCCCTACACGACGCCCGTCCGTCGCCTCGACGAGGTCGCCGCGGCGAAGAACCCCGTGATCCGCCAGGCACTCGCCTGATGGAGCATCGGAAGCTCGGCGCCACCGGCATCTCCGTGAGCCCGTTGTGCCTCGGCGCGATGATGTTCGGCGCCTGGGGGAACACCGACCACGACGACTCGATCGCGATCATCCACGCCGCGCTCGATGCCGGCATCAACTTCATCGACACCGCCGACGTCTACTCCCGCGGCGAGTCCGAGGAGATCGTCGGCAAGGCCCTGCAGGGTGCGCGACGCGACTCGGTCGTGCTCGCGACGAAGGCTCACGGCACAATGGACAACGACGATCCGAACCAGTTCGGCAACTCCCGCCGCTGGCTCGTCAAAGAGGTCGAGAACAGCCTCAGGCGGCTCAAAACCGACCGGATCGACCTCTACCAGATCCACCGTCCCGAGCCCGACACCGACATCGACCAGACGCTCGGCGCGCTCAGCGACCTCGTCGCCGCCGGCAAGGTCCGCGCGATCGGCTCCTCCACCTTCCCGGCCTGGCAGATCGTCGAGGCGCAATGGGTCGCCGAGCGCCGCGGGCGCGAGCGCTTCATGTGCGAGCAGCCGCCCTATTCGATCCTGATCCGCGCCGCCGAGAAGGATGTGCTGCCGGTCTGCGAGCAGTACGGCATGGGCGTGATCCCCTGGAGCCCGCTCGCCGGCGGCTGGCTCTCGGGCCGCTACGCCAAGGGCGGCGATTCTCCCGCCTCGAGCCGCAGAGCGCAGATGATCCCCTCGCGCTACGACATGTCGATCCCCGCCAACCAGGCCAAGCTCGAGGCCGCCCAGGCACTCGGCGAGCTCGCCGACGGCGCGGGCATCTCGCTGATCGAGATGTCGATCGGCTTCGTCACATCCCACCCCGCCGTGACCGCCGCGATCATCGGCCCCCGCACGATGGAGCAGCTCGAGAGCCAGCTTGGCGCGCTGGAGCGGGACAGGCTGCCCGACGAGCTGCTGGACGGGATCGACGAGATCGTCCCGCCCGGCACGAACGTCAACCAGGCCGACACGGGCTGGGACCCGCCCTGGCTCAGCGACCCCTCGCTGCGGCGCGGCTGAGCATCGCCGGCGCAGGAACCTTCGGGCGCGAGCGAGAATCACCCTCCGTGCGGATCTTCTCCGGCATCCAGCCCACGGGCCGAAAGCACCTGGGCAACTACATCGGGGCGATCGCCCAGTACGTCTCGAGCCAGGAGCGCGGCGAGGGCATCTTCTGCATCGTCGACCTGCACGCGATCACCGTCGCCTACGACCCGACGGAGTTGCGCGAGCGCCTCTATGACACGCTCGCGATCCTGCTCGCCGCAGGGCTCGACCCCGCGCGCTCGATCCTCTTCCGACAGAGCGACGTGCACGAGCACACCGAGCTCACCTGGCTGCTGTCGAGCGTCACGGAGCTCGGGCGACTGCAGCGCATGCACCAGTTCCGCGACAAGTCCGTGCTCCAACGCGAGCTCGTCTCGGCCGGGCTGCTCTTCTATCCGGTCCTGCAGGCCGCCGACGTGCTCGCCTATCGCGCCCAGGAGGTGCCCGTCGGCGAGGACCAGCGCGAGCACCTCGAGCTGATGCGCGACGTCGCCCGCCGCTTCAACGCGCGCTTCGGGGGCGATCAGGAGGTGCTCGTCGTCCCCGAGCACCGCATCCCGGCCGTCGGCGCGCGGATCATGGACCTCCAGGATCCGACCAGCAAGATGTCCACGACGGGGGGCTCCGAGCAGGGGACCGTGTACGTGCTCGACGAGCCGAAAGCGATCGAGAAGAAGATCAAGAGCGCCGTGACCGACTCCGGCAGCGAGGTTCGCCGCGGTGAGGAGAAGGCGGGCATCGCCAACCTGATCGAGATCCTGGCCGCGATTCGCGGGGTGGAGCCGCCTGAGATCGAGGCGGAGTTCGCCGACTCCCGCTACGGCGAATTCAAGGGAGCGGTCGCGGCGGCCGTGGTCGAGTACCTGGCGCCCGTGCGGGAGCGCTACGAGGCGCTGCGCGCCGATCAGGCCGGGCTCGAGCGTGTGCTCTCAGA
>DASWFM010000222.1:0-2806 GCA_036394235.1 Solirubrobacteraceae bacterium
CCCCGCCTCGGCGATCCCCGCGAGCGTCGCCGCCGGGGCGCCCGTGCGGGATTGGCCCGAGTTCGGGTTCGACCCGCAGCGCAGCGATGTCGCGTCAGGCTCGACGGGGATCACGGCGGCCAACGTCTCGCATCTGCACCGCCTGCGCGTCTCGCTGCCGGGCACCGTCGACTCCTCCCCGGTGTACCTGCACGGCGCCGCCGTGGGCGGTGCGAGCCACGACGTGATCGTCGTCACCACCACCTATGGCAGAACGCTCGCGCTCGATGCCGCCGGCGGGCGGATCCTGTGGACCTTCACGCCGCCCGGCTACCGGGGCTGGGTGGGCAGCGCCCAGATCACGACGACGAGCCCACTCGCCGACCCCGGCAGGCAGTTCGTCTACGCGGCCTCGCCGAACGGCCTGGTCCACAAGCTGGCACTTCAGAACGGCGCCGAGGCGTCAGGCTGGCCCGTGCGGGTGACACTCGAACCACGCCGCGAGAAGCTCGCCGCGGCACTCAACATCGACGGCCCCTACCTGATCGCGACAACCGGCGGCTACTTCGGCGACGCGCCTCCCTACCAGGGCCACGTCGCCCTGATCGACCGGGCCAACGGGCACCTGGTGTCCGTGTTCAACACGCTCTGCTCGAACCGCCATGGCCTGATCGTTCCGAGCTCCTGCTCGGCCAGCGACTCCGCGATCCTCTCGCGGGCGGGGGCCGTCGTCGAGCCCGGCGGGGGGCGGCTGCTGATCGACACCGGTAACGGCCCGTGGAACGGCACCACCAACTTCGGCGACAGCGTCATCGAGCTGACCGTGCCGGGCCTGCGGCTGCGCCAGGCCTTCACGCCCCTCGACCAGAGCCACCTCAACCAGACCGACACCGACCTCGGCTCGAGCGGACCGGCTCTGCTCGGCGACCGCGTGATCGTGGCGGGCAAGGACGGGGTCCTGCGCGTGCTCGCGCGCTCGCGCCTGAACGGACACCCGCGCGGGCGGGGGCCCGCTCCCACCCGCCGGCTCGGCGGCGAACTGCAGCGCCTGCAGGTCCCGGGCGCCGCGGAGCTGTGGAGCGCCCCGGCGGTCTGGCGCCATGGCGGCGCGGCGACGGCGTTCATCGCCGATGAAGCGGGCACCGCCGCCTACGTCCTGCGGGGCGGCCGGCTGCTGCGGGCGTGGCAGAACTCGACCCCCGGGACCAGTCCGGTGCTGGCCGGCGGACTGCTGTTCGTATACGACCTGTCGGGCGGGGGCATCAACGTCTACCGGCCCTCCTCGCCGCGGCCGATCGCGAAGCTCCCTGGCACCTCGGGCCACTGGAACAGCCCGATCGTCGCCGACGGTCACGTCGTCGAGCCCGAGGGCAACGGCAACGACCACGCCGAAACAGGCGCGCTCGAGATCCTCTCTGCGCGGTAGCCGGCAGGCGGGCCTCGTCAGGCAGCGGGCGCAACGGCGACGCAAGCGGGGTAGCCTGAGTCGATGGAGTCCGGATCGCTCGCAGGCCGGCTGCTGCTGGCCTCCACCTCCCTCGAGGACCCCAACTTCCTGCGCACGGTGGTGCTGATCGGGCTGCACAGCGAGGAGGGCGCGCTCGGCCTGGTGCTCAACCGCCCCTCGACCTCGACGGTCGCGGCGGCCGTGCCGCAGCTCGAGGAGATGGTCGACGAAGCAGAGCCGGTGTTCGTCGGCGGCCCCGTGCAGTCGAGCTCGATCGTGATGCTCGCCGAGTTCGTCGACCCGGAGCCGGCAGGACTGCTGGTGCTGGGCAGGATCGGCCTGCCGGCGCCAGAGGCGAGCCTCGAGGACCTGGCCGCGGCGACCTCGCGACGACGTGTCTATGCGGGCTACGCAGGCTGGGGCGAGGGCCAGCTCGACGCGGAGCTCGACAGGGGCGATTGGATCGAGCAGGACGCGCTGCCCGAGGACGTCTTCTGCGAGCAGCCGGAGGAGCTGTGGAGCAGCGTCCTGACCCGAAAGGGCGGCCCCTACGCGCTGCTTGCGCGGATGCCGCTCGATCCCAGTCAGAACTGAGACTCGGCTACCCTCAGGGGGCGCGCCGCCCGGTCCCGACTGCGCCGCGGCCGCATCTCGGCCGCCATCTTCCCTCGGAGACTGGAGCCCGTCGTGCTGAAACTCGCCCGCTGGTCAACGACGCACCGGAAGTATGTGGTCCTCGGCTGGATCGTGCTGCTGCTCGTCGTGAACGCGATTGCGCAGTCCGCAGGCACGAGCTACTCCAACAACTTCACGATCCCCAACTCCGACGCCCAGCGGGCCGCCGATCTGCTCCAGGGGAGCTTCCCGCAGCAGGCCGGGGACAGGGACACGATCGTCTACAAGGTCAGCTCCGGAAGCGTCGACGATCCGGCCGTTCGCGCGTGGATGAGAACGGCGTTCGCGAGGGTCGCCGAGCTGGCGCACGTGAGCGCCGTGGTCAGCCCCTATGCGGGAGCCGCCTCCGGACGCTCGGTATCGGCGGATCGCCGCATCGCCTTCGCAACGGTGGTCTTCGACGAGAAAGCCAACCTGCTCCCGAAAAGCGCTCCCGAACGCGTCGTGAAGGTCGCTCGGGAAGCCGCCCGCCCGGGACTGCAGGTCGAGCTCGGGGGACAGGCGATCGAGATGACCGAGCAGCCCGGCTTCGGGATCTCGACCGCCGTCGGCCTGCTCGCGGCGATCATCGTGCTGCTGCTGACGTTCGGCTCCCTGATCTCGATGGGACTGCCGATCGTCACCGCGCTGTTCGGGCTCGGCACGGGCTTGGGGGTGATCGCGCTGTTCACACACGTCGTCGACACCCCGAACTTCTCCTCCGAG
>DASWFM010000223.1:0-2127 GCA_036394235.1 Solirubrobacteraceae bacterium
CGCCAGCCGAGCGTCTTTTGAAGTTCGGCTTCCAGCCTATCCACCTGGGGATAGGATCCAGCGATGCCAGGACGACGGCTGCATCGGCTACCGCTTCTACGCGGACCTCGAGCAGCCCGACCGTTACATCTTCATCGAGGAGTGGCGCGACGACGAGGCGCTGCAGAGTCACTTCACCCGGCCCCACACGGCACGCTAGGCGCGATCGGCTGACAGTCCCCGGACGCGCTCGCCGCGCGGGTCGAACAGCGGCTCGCGCACGACCTCCCCGGGAACCCAGCGACCGAAGATGTCGACCTCCACCCGCGACCCCGTCTCGACGCCGGCCGGCAGGTAGGCATAGGCGATCGAGCGCTCGACCGTGTATCCGTAGCCGCCGCTGGTGACGCGGCCGAGCACATCGCCGTCGAGTCGTACCGGCTCGTTGCCCAGCGCGACCGAACGGGGATCGTCGAGCACCACACATCGCAGCCGTCGCTCGGGCGCGGGCAGCTCGCGCTCCTCGCCCGCGACGGGATCGAGGCCGAGCGCCTCCGCGCCGAGGAACCCGCCCTCGCGCTTCACGCAGAAGCGCAGTCCCGCCTCGAGGGGCGTCTCATCGGGTGTGATGTCGGCCGCCCACACGCGGTAGCCCTTCTCGAGCCGCATCGAGTCGATCGCCCGGTAGCCACCCGCCACGAGACCGTGCTCCCGGCCGGCCTCCCAGAGCGCGCGCCACAGTCCCGCGCCGTACTCGGTCGGGCAGTAGAGCTCCCATCCGAGCTCCCCCACGAAGGTCACCCGCAGGGCGCGGGCCGGCACGTCCCCCACCGTCAGCTCGCGCATGCTCATGTAGGGGAACTCGAGCGGGTCGGGAGTGAGCGGCGCGAGGATCTCCGTGGCGCGCGGCCCCCACAGCGCGAAGCAAGCCCACCGCGAGGTCACATCCGTGCACCGCACGCTTCCGTCGAGCGGAGCGTGACGGCGGATCCAGCTCAGGTCGTGGTTGCCGAAGGCGGTCCCGGTGACGATCGAGAACAGCTCCTCCCCGACGCGCGTCACGGTGAAGTCGCACTCGATGCCCCCGCGGCGGTTGAGCATCTGCGTGTAGGTGATCGCCCCCACTTCGCGGGCGACGCGGTTGTCGCACATGTCTTCCAGGAAGGTCGCCGCCCCCGGGCCGGCGATCTCGAGCTTCGCAAACGAGGACTCGTCGAACAGGCCCGCGCGCTCGCGCGTTGCGAGGTGCTCGGCACCGATCGCCGGTGACCAGTGCATGCCCGCCCAACCCCGGGGTCGCAGGTCCTCCTCCCCCGCGGGCGCGTTGATCTCGTACCAGTTGACCCGCTCCCATCCGGACTTCTCGCCGAACGCGGCCTGGTGGGAGGCATGCCAGGAATAGGCGCTGGAGGTGCGCAGCGGTCGCCCTGCGAGGCGCTCGTGGCCCGGGTAGCGGATGTCGTAGTAGGTCTCGTACACCTCACGCGTGCGGGCGAGCGTGTAGGACGGCGAGCGATAGTGCGGCCCGAAGCGCCTGATGTCCATCTCCCACATGTCCTGGCCGGGCTCTCCGGCGAGGATCCACTCGGCCATCGCCTTGCCGATCCCCCCCGCGCCCGCGAGGCCGTGGGCGCAGAAGCCGGCTGCCACGAAGAAGCCGCCGACCTCGCTCTCGCCGAGGCAGAACTCGTTGTCCGGCGTGAACGCCTCGGGCCCGTTGATCAGCCGGGTGACCGTGATCTCGTCCATCGCCGGCACGCGACGGCGCGAGTTCACAGCGATCTCCTCGAACCGCGGCCAGTCCTCCTCGAGCAGCCTGCCGTTGAAGTCGGCCGGGATCGCGTCGAGCAGGTGCTCATCGAGTGCCCATGGCGCCGAGGACCGCTCGTAGCCGCCCATGATCAGGCCTCCCCCCTCCTCGCGGAAGTAGATCAGCAGGTCGGGGTCGCGCAGCGTCGGCAGGTGCTGGATCCCGCCGGCGCCGTCCGCGCTGCGCTCGCGGAAGGGCTGGGTGACGAGGTACTCGTGAGCGAACGGCACGATCGGCACCCTGACGCCCGCCATGCGCCCGATCTCGGCGGCGAACATGCCTCCCGCGTTGACCACGATCTCGGTCTCGATCGGCCCCCACTCCGTCTCGACGCCACG
>DASWFM010000224.1:0-2146 GCA_036394235.1 Solirubrobacteraceae bacterium
GATCGTCTCCTGCGAAGTGACGGCGCTGCCCTCGCCGCCGCAGTAGGTGCAGCCCAGTGTCAGCGTGCGCACGAGCTCGGGGTGGGCGAGCGCGAGCTCCTGGGCGATCATGCCGCCCATCGAGATGCCCATCACATGTGCGCTGTCGATCTCCAGTGCGCCCAGCAGCGCCGCTGCGTCGTCGGCCATCTCGCGGATCGTGACCTCGCCGTCGAGCCGCGTGCTGGCGCCCACACCCCTGTTGTCGAAGGCGATCACGTCGAAGTCGCGGCGCAGATCCTCCAGCAACTCCTCGCCCCAGTGCAGCGCGGTGCCGCTCATCCCCATGATCAGCAACAGCGGCGGCCCTTCGCCGCCCCGTTCGACGTCGAGCTCGACTTCGCCCGCGCGCACCCGTGGCATCGCGCGATCCTACACCGGCAGCGCCATCTGGCCGGCGTCCGGCTGTTGCTCGTCCGCGTCGGTATGAGCGTCATCGTGAAGTCCTGCGACTCGCACTCCGAGCAGGCGCACGGGGCGGGGCGGCGAGTACTCGGCCAGCAGCCGCAGCGCCTCGACCGCGACGATCTCCGGATCGCGGGTGGGCGCCGGGACCGTGCGGGCCCGCGTGACCGTCGTCCAGTCGTCGAGCCGCACCTTGATGGCGATCGTGCGGCCGCTGCGACGATGCCGCGCGAGGCTCTCGCACAGGGCCAGCGCCATCTCCCCGATGATCCCTCGCATCTCCCGGATGTCGCCGATGTCGACGTCGAACGTCCGCTCGCGCGACTCCGAGACGACCTTGCGCGCCGAGGACACCGATCCGTCGTGCTCGAAGCGCGCGCGGCGGGCGAGGTCGCGGCCGAGATTCGGGCCGAAGCGCTCGGCCAGCAGATCTTCGTCGGCGGCGGCGACTGCGCCCAGCGTTGCGAGCCCCATCGCCTGCAGCTTGGCCGCGGTCTTCGGGCCGATCCCCGGCACGATGCCGGGCGCCGCCGAGGCGAAGCGCTCGCAGGCCTGCTCGCGGCTCAGCACCACGAACCCAGCCGGCTTCTCGGCGTCGGAGGCGACCTTGGCGACGAGCTTGTTCGGCCCGATGCCGACCGAGCAGGTGATACCGACCGCGGCCCTGATCTCGGCCACCAGCCTGCGCATCGCCGCGCGCGGCGAGAACAGCCCCTCGAGGTCGAGATAGGCCTCGTCGAGCCCCGCCACCTCGACGCACTCGACGGTCGAGCGCACGATCGCCATCATCCGCGCGGAGACCTCGCGGTAGGTCGGGAAGTCGGGCGCCACGAACACGGCCTGCGGGCACAGGCGCCGCGCGCGCGAGGCTGGCATCGCCGAGCCCACGCCGTATCGTCGGGCCTCGTAGCTGGCCGTCGTCACGACCGCGCGGGGCCCGCTGCCCGACACGACCACCGGTCGCCCCCGCAGCTCCGGCCGCCGGCCCAGCTCGATCGAGACGTAGAAGGCGTCGGCATCCAGGTGGGCGACTTGCAGTCCTGCCTCGCTCAGTCCTGTCTCGCTGCGACTCATGGTCAGGCGAATCTAGCGCCGCGGGCGGCCAGGACGGGCCGCGTTGTGGTCAGGCCTGCAGGCTGTCGGCGGTCAGCCCATCGGGGCCGCTGGGCCGGGCCTCTACCGGGACTCCGTCGGCGGCGCCCGACAGCGTCGCCGGAGCGAGAAGCTCGCGGCGCGAGTTGACGCCGAGCTTGCGATAGATGTGGCGCGCATGGGTGCGCACGGTCTCGACGCTGATGTGCAGCTCGGCGGCGATCTGGGCATTCGATCGTCGCTGCTGAAGGCCCGTCAGGACTTCGGCCTCACGCGCGGTCAGGAGGCCCGAGCCGCGCGAGATGCCGTGGCCGGCCCGCGGCGTCAGCTGCAGCCCCCGCGAGGCCAGGTGGATCGCGTTGAGGACGTCGCGCGATTGGGTCGTCTTGGCAAGGCACGCAGACGCGCCGAACGCGAGCAGCTGTGCGGATTCGACGCTCGATGGGCGCTCGGCCAGGAGCAGCAGGTGCGTTCCCGGGTGCATCGAGGTGAGGTCCCGGATCTCGGCAGGGCTGCGCAGGCGGGCCGCATCGAGGATCGCCACGCGAGGCCGCCGGGCGCGCAGGACCATCGTCAGCTGCGCCGTCGAGACGTCCTCGGCGACGAGCTC
>DASWFM010000225.1:0-4839 GCA_036394235.1 Solirubrobacteraceae bacterium
AGGCCAGGGAGCGGATCCAGCGCTTCGTCGAGCTGCACCGCCGTGCCTCCGCCGAGCTCGACACGGTCCCGCCGGACGTCTTCCTCGAGCGGCTGATCGAGCGCCTCGGCATGCCCGGCCGCTCGCTGCTCGCACCCGAGGAGGCGGTGGAGCACCAGGAGAGCATGGCCCGGCTGCTGAGCATGGCCGGCGAGTTCGTACGCCGCGAAGAGGCTCTCGGCACCCGTGAGCTCGCCCGCCACCTCGCCACGGTGGTGCCTGAGGCCGATGTCGAGGAGCCCGTCGCCGTGGATCCCACGCTTGCCGGGCCGGGTGCCGACCACCTCGAGGCGGCCCTGGCGCTACTGCGCGTCGAGCTCTCCGAGGGCGTCGCGCGGATCGGCGGGCGCCTCGGCGAGCTGCGCCTGGACACCGACCTCGACATCTCTCACGGCGTGGTCCGCTACCTCGAGCTGCTGAAGGTGTCGGCCCTGATGCAGCGCCCCGAGGGCCAGGACCTCGCGGAGGCGCTGGCTGACATCAACGGCCGGCTGCTGGCCGCCGCCACGCCGTTGCAGCGAGAGATCCTGCAGACCTCGACGCTCGACGAGAGCCTGCTGGCCGCGGAGCGCGGCGACGGCGCGCACGTCCAGCCGATCGGCTTCCGCGAGGAGCACTCCCTGACGGCCTTCCTGCCTCGCCGCGGCAGCGGCCTCGCGCTGTCCGCATCGGACATCGAGACCTACCGCAGCTGCCCGCTTCGCTACAAGTTCGCGAGGGTCCTGCGGATCCCGACCGAGCAGACGGTCCACCAGCGTTTCGGGATCGTCGTCCACCAGGTGCTCGAGCGCTACCACTCCGACGGCGGCACCACGCTGGCGGCTCTGCTCGAGCTTCTCGACGCGGGCTGGCGGCGGGCCGGGCTGGGGTGGGAGGGGCGCGACGGTGAGCTGCTGGAGAAGGCCCGTGCCGCCTTGCGGACCTACCACGCGCGCCTCCACAGCCAGGACTCCGAGCCGGTCTGGTTCGAGCGCGCCTTCTCGTTCCGCCTCGGTCCCCACCACCTGCGGGGTCGCGTCGATCGCGTCGACAGGATCGCCCCGGGAGGCGATGTGCAATACGAGCTGATCGACTACAAGACCTCCCGGCCGAAGACAACCGATCAGTTGCGCGACGACGTGCAGCTGTCCCTCTACGCCCTCGCGGCGCGCGAGGACTGGCAGCTGGACTCCTCGCGGCAGGCCTACTACTACGTGCTGGACGACGTCCGCGTCCCGGTCCCCCGCGATCAGCGCGACGCCGATGCCGTCCGCGAGGTTGTGCTCGAGGTCGGTGAGGGGATCCTCGCCCAGGACTTCGAGCCGACCCCCTCGCCTGCCGCCTGCTCGATCTGCGACTACCGGATCGTCTGCCCGGCAGCGGAGGCGTAGCCGCTGGCCGTTCAGCGCTCGGGACCGCGCTGGCGCAGAAAGCGCTGAAATTCGCGGGCGATCGCATCGCCCGAGGGAACGTTCTCCGGTGAGGACTGCTCGTCACTCTCAGCGGCCTGCTCGAGGCGCTCCACGAAGGCCTGGATGTCGGGGTCGCTCTGTACCGCGAGGCCGACCTGGCGCTCATAGTCGGTGGCGGCCGCCTCGAGCTCGGAGACATCGACGGAGACGCCGATCAGCACTTCCATGCGCCGCAGCAGGGCCAGCGCGGCCTTCGGGTTGGCCGCGGCCGCGACGTAGTGCGGTACGGCCGCCCACAGGCTCGCCGCGGGCAGCCCCGCGTTGGCGCACGCAGCGTGCAACACGCCGACGATCCCCGTCGGGCCCTCGTAGACCGAGGAGCCGATGCCGACGCGGTCGAGCAGCGAGGGGTCGGATGCGTGGCCGGTCATCGAGACCGGGCGGGTGTGCGGGACATCGCCGAGCAGGGCGCCGAGGGAGACGACGACCTGCACGCCGAGGGCTTCAGCGAGGTCGACGAGGTTCGCGCAGAACGAGCGCCAGCGCATCGAGGGCTCGACGCCCTGCACGAGCACGAGGTCGCGGGGCGCTCGCGGGGCGCTCGCTTCGAAGATCTCGACGCCCGGCCAGGTGATCTCACGGCGCTCGCGACCATCGAGCTTGATCGTCGGGCGGTTCGCCTGGAAATCGTAGAACTCCTCCGAGTCGATCCTCGCGAAACGCTTTGCCTCGAGCGCCTCGGCGAGGAAGGAGACGGCGCTCGAGGCGGCGTCGCCTGCGTCGTTCCAGCCCTGGAACGCGCACACCATCGCGGGGGCGCGAAGGCCGTCCGGACGGCGGTCCCAAATCAGCGGTTGCATCCGGATCACCGTACATCATGCGCCGATGGCCCCGGCCACCTCCAACTCTCCCGAACGCCCCCAGACCGTCGCCACGCTGCGGCCCTCCGAGCAGGTCGAGGGCGTCTATGCGTGCACCCGCAAGGAGCGCCAGATCAGCCGCGGCGGGACGCCGTTTCTGACGCTCGAGCTGCGCGACAGCACGGGCTCGATCGTGGGGCGCGCGTTCCGCGACGCCGACGTGCTGGCCGGGCGCTTCGAGCGCGGCGAGCTGGTACGTGTGGCCGGACGCGTGGAGCGCTTCCGGGAGCAGCTCCAGATCGAGATCGCCTCGATCGCGCGGGCCGAGGGCCCCGACGCCGACCCTGCGCTGTTTCTCCCCAGCTCCTACCGTGACCTCGACGAGCTCGAGGGGTTCCTCGAACATCTCGTCAGGGAGGTCTACGACCCCGGGCTTCGCGGCCTGCTCGATCGGCTGATGGCCGACCGGACGTTGCGGGCCGAGCTGCGCCGGGCCCCCTGCTCGCCGCCGGCGGGCGCCCAGGGGCGAGCCTCCTCGGGAGCCCACCACGCGTATCTCGGCGGCCTGCTCGAGCACACGGTGGCCGTCGCCACGATCGCGATCGAGCTGTGCACGCTGCACCCTCGGATCGATCGCGACCTGCTGCTCGCAGCGGCGATCGTCCACGACCTCGGCAAGACCCGGGAGTTCACCTACGGGGCCGAGATCGAGCGCAGCCGCGAGGGCGCGCTGCTAGGCCACGTCGAGCTTGGCCTGAGGATCATCGCCGCGCACGCGCCCGCCTCGCTGCCGCCCGAGCGGCGGCTCGAGCTCGAGCACTGCGTGATCTGCCACCACGGAGCGGAGGCGGCCGCCGGGCAGCGCTTCGCCTCGGCCGAGGCGCTGGCCCTCTACCGCCTGAACGCACTTGACGGACAGGTCAAGGGCGCCGTTGAGCAGGGCCTGGCGCGGTCACCCCGCTGACATCGTCCACTGGTCAAGGCCGCCTCGGCTGCTGCCGATAGTTGTGAATGATGGGCGACAGCGCGATGCCAACGATTGCCTCCGAACGGGGCGACAGCGCCGACGCGGCCGAGGAGCGCGAGCACGACCCGAGGATCGGCACGGAGCTCGACTCCGAGCAGCTTTCGGCGCCTGAGGGCGGGTCCTCGGCGCGCGAGGATGAGGACCGACGCAAGGGGTCCCGCAAGCGTGGCCACTCGGGGCTGTACCCGCCGAAGAACCCCGGTCGCTCGACGCGCATGATCGGCGAGGTGGCGGTCGACCTCGGCTTCGCCGACCTCGAGACCGTCGAGGAGGCCGTCGCAGCCGCCCGCGCTCAGGGCCGTCCGACTGGGCTGGTGCTGGTCGAGCGGGGGATCCTCCGCCACGACCAGCTGGCCCGCGTGGTCGCGGAGCGCTTCGGGCTCGACTTCGTCGACCTGTCCGTCTACGACCTCGACATGGGCGCCGTGAACCTGATCAGCGTCGATGCCGCCAAGCGCTACCAGGCGGTGCCGGTCGGCTACAGCGAGGACGCCTCTCTGGTTCTGGCGATGGCCAATCCGACCAACGTCCTCACGATCGACGACATCGGCATGATGACCGGCCGCCGCATCCGTCCGGCCGCCGCGTCGGTCGAGGACCTCAACCTGCTGCTCGCCCGTCTCACGAGCATGGACGAGTCGATCGCAGACCTCAGCGACGAGGAGGCCGAGGAGGCCGAGGACGCGGCCGGCGCGCTGGTCGACGAGGCCGACAACGATGCGCCGATCATCAAGCTCGTCCACTCGATCGTCGCCCAGGCGATCCAGCAGGGCGCATCGGACATCCACGTCAACCCCGAGGAAGGAGACACGCGTGTGCTGTTCCGCGTCGACGGCGTGCTCACGCCGGCCGCGACGGTCAAGCGCAAGATGGCGGCGGGTGTCGTCTCACGCATCAAGATCCTCGCCGAGCTCGATATCTCCGAGCGTCGCGTGCCGCAGGACGGCCGCTTCGCACTGACGGTGGAAGGCCGCCGCGTCGACATCCGCGTCGTGACGCTGCCGCTGGTCCACGGCGAGGGCGCCGTGCTGCGCATCCTCGACAAATCCGTCGTGGTCGACGGCCTCGAGTCGCTGGGCATGCAGGACGCCGAGCTCGATCGCTTCCGCGGGGCAATCCAGCGTCCCAACGGCGCGGTGCTCGTGACCGGCCCCACGGGCTCGGGCAAGTCCACGACCCTCTACGCCGCCCTGCCCGTCGTCAACGACGGCGACCGCAGCGTGCTGACGATCGAGGACCCCGTCGAGCAGCGCATCGCCGGCATCAAGCAGATGCAGATCGCCCCGAAGGCCGGCGTCACCTTCGAGGTCGGGCTGCGCTCGATGTTGCGGGCCGACCCCGACGTGATCATGGTCGGCGAGATCCGCGACCGGCAGACGGCCCGCATCGCGATCGAGGCCGCCCTCACCGGTCACCTGGTCCTTTCCACGCTCCACACCCGCGATGCCCCCAGCGCCCTCGGTCGCCTGATCGACATGGGCATCGAGCCCTTCCTCGTCTCCTCCGCCGTCGACTGCATCGT
>DASWFM010000226.1:0-5507 GCA_036394235.1 Solirubrobacteraceae bacterium
TGCCGGGCGATGCGAGCACCAGGAACGGCATCACCAGCCCCGCCGTCAGCTTCACCCCGACTCCCCCCGCTAGCGCGAGCGCGCCGGCGCGAGGGCGGCCCGCCACGCCGGCGCTGAGCAGCAGCGCGAGGCTGAGCGCGAAGATCAACAGCGTGTCGTTGTGGGCGCCGCCGACGGCCAGCACGAGCAGCACCGGATTCAGTCCCAGGAAGACCGTCGCGAAGCGGGCGGAGCCGCCCAAGCGCTCCGCCGCCCGCGCCGTGAGCCACACCGCCCCGAGGCTGGCGAGGGCCGTCACGGCTTTGAACGTCCACAGCGCGCCCGCGAGCCCGAGCGGAGCGGTCGCGTAGCTCGCGAGCGTGAACAGCGGTCCATACGGCGAGTGCTGGAACGGCCAGCCGATGAACCGGAAGGAGGGATCGCTGGCGGCTTCGGCCGGGAAGTGCGTGTAGGGGTCGAGGCCGTGCAGCCCCCCCATGCGAGCGAAGGCGATGTAGCCGAAGACGTCTTGGGAGATCAACGGCGGTCCGAGGGCGAGGATCACGTGGGCGCCAACCACGGCCGCGCCAAGCCACCTCAGGGGCACGGCACGAGCGCTCGCGAGGGCGAGGAGGTACGCGCCGCTGACGATCAGCACCAACGTTTGGAACTCCCCGCTGCCGAGGTGCGAGCCCGCCCCCGCGAGTGGGCCGGCGAGCCACCCGGGCCAGCCGCCGATGTCCGCGGGCACGTATCGCGACGGGGCCTGGGCGGCGTCGAGGGCCAGCACCACCAGCGCGGCAAGCAGCGCCAGCAGGGAGGCCCCACCGAGGACGCGGAGCAGCCCGTTCAGCCGCTCCGCCGCGGGCGCCTCCGATGCACCCCGCCCTGCGTCCTGCGGGGCGATCGTGGCTGGCCTGGTCGCCTGCATGAATCCATTCTCACTGCTCCGCGCTCTGCGGGCGTCCTTGCGCCGATGTAGGCTGTGGGCACAGTTTGCGCCGCCGGGGACGCCCGCGTCGGGCGTACCCTGCCCGCTGTAACCCTCGAGGGCCGACGGGCTAATTCCACTGATGCGACGCCCCAGCCGCCAACGCGCCATGCGCCCGGACCCCGACGGGGATCGCCCGCCCCGCGTTCTGATCCTCTCCGCGGACGTCGGCGAGGGCCACGCCGCGGCGGCCCGCGTGCTGGCCCAGCAGGTCGAGGCCTCCTCCGAGCCGGCCGAGGTGACCGTGATCGACGGGCTGGCTGCGATGGGCCGCGTGCTGAGGCCGGTGGTGGAGGATGGCTATCGGGTCCAGCTGCGGTTGTTCCCGTGGACCTACACGATCGTCTACTGGATGCTCGAGCGCGTTGTCCCGTTCCGCCTGATGATGCGGAAACTGCTCTGCATGTTCGGCTCCCGCCCGCTCGCCCGGACGATCGCCGAACACGACCCCGACGTGGTCGTCTCGACCTACCCCGCCGTGACCGTCGTGCTGGCGCGGCTTCGGCGCAGGGGCGAGATCGCATCGACGACCGTCGCGACGATCACGGACCTCACCGGCCTGTTCTTCTGGGCTCAGCCGGGCATCGACATGCACCTCGTGATGTATGGCGAGTCGATGGCGTCGGTCGAGCGGATCGCCGGGCAGGGCAGCGTGCGGCTCGTCGAGCCGCTGATCTCGGCCGAGTTCCTCGAGCCCCGCTGCCCCACGGAGTCCCGTCGCGAGCTGGGCCTTCCCGAGCAGGGGCGCATGGTGGTGGTCTCCGGCGGCGGCTGGGGGGTCGGCGACATCGCAGGCGCGGTCCGGGAGTTCGTACGCACACCGGAGGTGACGAGCATCGTCTGCCTCGCGGGGCGCAACGAGCAGCTCGAGGAGAAGCTCGGCGCCACCTTCGCCGGCGAGGACCGCGTCCACGTGTACGGCTTCACCGACAAGATGCCCGCGCTCCTCGCCGCGGCCGACGTGCTCGTGCACTCCACCGGCGGCGTCACCTGCCTGGAGGCCCGCGCCGCGGGGACGCCGGTCGTCTCCTACGGGCTGCCCGTCGGCCATGCCCGCCTCAACACGCGCGCGATGGCCGCGCTCGACCTGCTGCGACTCGCCAACGACACCGACGAGCTGCGCGAGCACGTCGTCGCGAGCTTCACCGAGGAGCCGTGGACGGCGCCACTGGAGGGCAGCCTGCTCGCGGCGGATCCCGCCGCCGTCGAGGTCTTGCTCTCGGCGCCGAGGCGCGTGCGGCCGATCCCGCGCTGGCGGCTGAGGCTGGTCGCGATCGGCACCCAGCTTGCGGCGATCGCGGTGCTCGGCTCGTGGATGATGTCTACCGACGAGGTCACGACGCTCGCGGCGAAGGTGCTGCGCGTACACCCCCTCTCGCACGTAAGGACCGACCAGCGGGCCGTCGCGATCGTCGTGCGGGCGCCCTCTGCTGAGATCCGCGGGCTCGCCGCCAGGCTGGCCGAACGCAGGATCCACGTCTCGTTCGCCGATGATGCCGGCGTACCCTCGCCGCAGCGCATCGCCGACCTGCACGGGCTCGGGGACGAACTGCTGCCAGAAGTTCCCAAGTCCTCGCCGCTGCGCTGGCCGGGTACCCGCGGCGTGTTGCACTCCCAGGCGCGGGCGCTGGGGCTGAAACACCGCTTCTACTACCTCGAGCCTGCCGGCGGCCTGTCGGTGGGGCAGCTCGTGCTGGCCCGCACCGACGGCGCGACACCGGTGCGGGGAGCCCTGCGCTTCAGCGCCGAGCGCGGCCTGCCTCAGCGTCCGATCCGCGCGGGCGACGTGCTGGTCGTCGAACTGGACGGCGGGACTGACTCGGTGGCGGGGCTCGAAGGGGTCGTCTCGCGGCTGGCAGCCGACGGGCTCGCGAGCGAGCCGCTCGCGTCGCTGACCCGGTGAGGGTCCATCAGCCCCAGCAGCAGCGGCGAGCGCGCCATCAGGGCCGCGCCCACCAGCAGTAGCACCAGCGCGATCGCGAGCGGCCCACCCCCGCCCGGCGTGTCGGTGAAGTGCTCTTCCAGCAACGTCGGAGCGAGCACGATCGGCACGAACGTTTGTGTCACGAAAACCACCGGCGCGACCTGGATCGCCGGACGTGACTGCAGCGAGCTCATCTCGCTGAGCGTGCCGACGCCGGAGGCGGCGGCCGTCGAGGCCGCCCACAACAGCGCCACGAGCACATGACTCCCGTGGAGGTCGTCGGAGGCGAGCTTCGTGGCGACGCCGCTCCAGCCGAACGCCAGACCTGCGCAGATGATCGTAATCTCAGGGCGGGGGTGGCCCAGGAAGCGCAGGGCGTAGGGCAGCAAGCTCGCGAGGCCGAGCCCGAGGAGCACCAGCGTGATCGTCAGCCTTTGGGAGGTGTGCGTGACGCTGTGCGGCGGCGCGAACAGGCCGGCGCCGACGACGCCCACGATGATCAGCCCCATCGCGATGTACTCATAGCGCCCGGCCCGCTCATGGAGCATGCGCTGGCCGACGAACATCAGCGCGAGCAGGCCGACCGCCAGCGCCGGCTGTACGACGATCAGCGGCGCGAGGTAGAGCGCGAGCAGTTGCAGCGGGAAGCCGAGGATCGACAGCCCCGTGCCGATCAACCAGCGGCGGCGCCTCACGAGGTTGCGCGCGAGCGCGAGACGCAGGTGCTCCTGCGCAGGCGCCTCGCGGGCGTCCATGGCCTGGAAGGCGACCCCTAGGCTGTACAGGGTCGAGGCGCCAATCGCCGCGGCGATTCCCAGAACGAGATCGACCATGTCAACAGACGATGCTACCCGTGCGCCGGTCGCCCTCGCGATCGCCGCCGTTGCCTACGCCGGCTACGCCCTGCCCGCCCTCGCCGGTGCCTGGCCATGGTTGCGGGGGCCGCTCGGCGTGGAGGACCGCACCTCGAGCGGCCGCGGCTACGCGCTGACGTTCGACGACGGACCCCACCCTCGGGGCACCCCGGCAGTGCTCGAGTTGCTCGCCGCCGAGGCCGTCCCGGCGACCTTCTTCCTGGTCGGCGAGCAGGTCCGCCGCAACCCCTCTCTGCCTCGCGAGATCATCGATGCGGGGCACGAGGTCGCGCTGCACTGCGACCGCCACCGCAACCTCCTGCGGCTCGGCCCGCGGCAGGTTCGTGAGGACATCGCTCGCGCGGAAGACGCGATCGCCGCTGCCACCGGCCGGGCGCCCGCTCTCTACCGCCCGCCCTACGGCGTCCTCAACGCGACCGCGCTGCGCCTCGCCAACGCACGAGGCTGGCGAACGCTGCTGTGGAGTCACTGGGGCCGCGATTGGGAGGCGAGCGCGACCAGTGACTCGATCGCCGCGAAGGTCACCGGCGGAGCCGGGGAGGGTTCAGTGCTGCTGCTCCACGATGCCGATGACTACTCCGCGCCCGGCTCCTGGCGGCGCACTCTCGCGGCGCTTCCCGCAGTGATCGAGACGATGCGGGGGCGGGGCATCGAGCCGGTCCTGCCGTAGCCGCCGCCGGCACCGTGTTGCTTCCGGGGGCACCATGTTGCTTCCGCGGGCACCATGTTGCTTCCGCGGCTTCCGCGGGCACCATGTTGCTTTCAAGACGTGGTGATAGCGATGGTATTCACACGCGGTAGATACGATTGCTACCGCCCCCTCCAGATGGACACACCGGAGCGGGGCGGCGATTAAACCCCCGGCCGCGCCGCGAGGACCGAGCCTCATCGGGGGGCCAGGCTAAGATCGTTGGCTTGTCGACCGTTGTTTCCTCGCTCGACGAGACGCTCGACGCCTCCGCCGCGGAGCCGATGCTCGCTGCTCACGCGAGGCCTGCCCCGCTCGCGCGCGCGGCGACGCCCTCGCGGCCCTGGTGGCGGCGGGCGGCCACGTCGGCGGACGCAGGCCGCACTCGGTGGTGGCTCGAGGTGGTGACGATCGCCTGGCTGTGCTGGGTGTATGACGCCGTCACGAACCTTGCGCCGCTGCGGCTCGGCGCGGCGCTCTCGCACGGCCGCGAACTTCTGTCCCTGGAGCGCACGCTGGGCATCGCTCCGGAGCACGCCCTGGACAAGTGGCTCGCGAGCCGCCATGCGCTCGGCGTGGCCCTCTCCTACTACTACGACAACGCGCACTTCCTCGTCACGCTCGGGCTGCTCGCCTACCTGTGGTGGCGACGGGCCGACATCTACAGGCCGCTGCGCAACTCCCTGGTGCTGATCAACCTGCTCGGCTTCCTCGTCTTCTGGCTGTACCCGGTGGCGCCGCCGCGGATGCTGGGCGGGTTCACCGATGTCGTCGCCGCGAGCGGCACGGTCGGCTCGTGGCACACCGGTGCTCTGGCGTCTCAGGCGAACCAGCTCGCGGCGATGCCCTCCCTTCACATCGCCTGGGCGGTGTGGTGCTCGATTGCGATCTGGCGCATGACCAGCCGTCCCGTGCTTCGCGCGCTGGGCATCGCCTATCCACTCCTGACGGGCCTCGTCGTGCTCGCGACCGGCAACCACTACGTGCTCGACATCGTCGGCGGCGCGATCCTCGCGGCGGCTGTGGTGGTCGCCGTCGATGCGGCGCCGC
>DASWFM010000227.1:0-4827 GCA_036394235.1 Solirubrobacteraceae bacterium
GGCCTTGCGCACCGCCAGGGCGCCCTCCGCCGGCGCCGCGCGGCGACGCTCGATGAGCCACTCCGATCGACGCACCGCCTCGCCCGCCTCCGTGACCACCCGCTGGGCCTCGCGCAGCGCGTCCTCGGCACCGGCACGTGACGCTTCGGCCGCCCGCACGCCCTCCAGCGCTCGCTCTCCCGCCGCCTTCGCGACGACCTCGGCCTGCACCGCCTGCTCGACCTCCGCGACGAGGCGCTCGCGCTGGTTGCGCCGCGCCAGCAGCAGCTCGGTGCCCCCCTCGCTGAGCTGGCGGATCTCGCCGGAGCGAGCGAACCACACCCGGCCGCTCCTCGTCGCGGCGATGCCCGCGAAGTCGCGGGGAAGCTCCTCGAGCCGCTCGACGACCCAGGCACCGGCCAGCAGCCTGCCCGCCAGCGCGAGCACCTCGGGGGGACCGCTCAGCAGCTCCGTGAGCCGCCTCGCGCCGGGCGCGGGCGGCGCGTCCGCGCGGTCCTCGCCCAAGTCGGCCCTCGCAGCGGGTTTCGCGAGCAGCGCGCTGCCACCCTCCGGGCCGGCCCGGTCGAGCACCGCCTCAGCCCCGGGCACGTCCTCGACCAGCGACGCATCGAGCCGGCCGCCGAGGGCCGCAGCGAGCGCGAGCTCATAGCCGTCGGCGACCCGCAGCTCGGAGCTCAGGGGGCGGGAGCCGTGGTCGGAGACCCCGGGATGGCTGCGCAGGAACTGGTTCGCGGCGGCCAGCTCGCCGCCCACACGGGCCGACTCGGCCCGGGTCAGGTGGACGTCCCGCTCCGCGGCGCTCAGCGCGTCGCGCGCCTGGGCCGCCGCCGCGTCGGCCTGCTCGCGCCCCTCCGTGGCTCGCCAGAGGACCTCCTGAGCGGTCGTCAGGGCCTCCCGCTGCGCCGTCAGCTCGCGCTCCAATCCCGCCAGCTCCTCTTCGACCTGCTCGGAGCGGCGCGCCTCGATCTCGGCCAGCTCGGCCTCGAGCGCAGCGAGCCGTCCGCCGTCCGGGAGCTGGAGGCCACCGTCCTCCCGCTCCCCGTCCGCCGCCAGTTCCGCGAGCTCGGCCTCGACGCGCTCGATCCGCCGCGCGAGCCGCTCCGCGTCGGCGCCCACCTGCTCGGCGCGAAGCGCCAGCCGGTCGCGAGCGGAGCGGGCCTCATACAGCCGACCCGAGAGCGCATCTCGGCGCTCGCCCCGCTCGGCCAGGGCGCGCTCCGCCTCGCCGCGCCGTGCCACCACCTGCTCGAGAGACGACTCGATCGAGCTCCGCTCCGATCGCGCCGCGAGCACGCTCTCCTCGGCCGCCGCGAGCTCCACACGCCGTGCCCGCAGCAGATCCCCCAGCAGCTCCCAGCGGGCTTCGAGGATCTGGCGCTCGAGTCGCTCGTGCAGCTCCGCCGCTTCGGCCTGTCGCTTCAGGGGTCGCAGCCGGGTGCGTGCCTCGCGCTCGATGTCGAGCGCCCGGTCGAGGTTCTCCTGGGTGCGTTCGAGCTTCAGCTGCGCGCGGCGCCGGCGCTTGCGGTGCTTGCCAAGGCCGGCGGCCTCCTCGATCAGCAGGCGCCGGTCGCGTGGCTTGGACGTCACGATCGCCTCGACTCTGCCCTGCGAGATGACCGAATGGGTCTCCTTGCCCAAGCCGGTGTCCGACAGCACCTCGAGCACGTCCGTGAGTCGGCAGCGGGCGCCGTTGAGGCGGTAGCCGCCTTCGCCGCCACGCTCGAGCCGGCGCACGATCGAGATCTCGCTGAGCGGCACGTCGATCGTCCCGTCGGAGTTGTCGAGCACGATCTCGACCTCGGCGGCGCTCCGCGCCTGCACTCCGCGGCCGCCGCCGAAGATCACGTCCTGCATCGACTGCCCGCGCACGGCCAGCGGCGATTGCTCGCCCATCGCCCACAGCACCGCGTCGGTCACGTTCGACTTGCCCGAGCCGTTGGGGCCGACGACGACGCTCACGCCGGGACCGAACTCCAGGCGCGTGCGATCGGGAAACGACTTGAAGCCGTTCAGGGTGAGGGACTTCAGCCGCACCGGCTCACGCGCCCCTCACTCGCTCGCCTGCGCCCCGTAATGGGGTGTCAGCCGCTCGACGGCCATCCGTGCAGCCTCCTGCTCCGCGTGCTTCTTGCTGCGGCCCCGGCCACGTCCGAGCTCCTCTCCGTCGACCAGCGCGATCACCGAGTAGACGCGCTCGTGCGGCGGACCCTCCTCGCCGGCGACCTCGTAGTCGACCTCCGCGCCGCGCCGGGCGAGCAGCTCCTGAAGCGCCGACTTGAAGTCCACAGGGTTGCTCAGGGCGTCCTCGATCTCCGGCGCGAAGGCCTCCACGACGGCTACCGCCGTGCGCTCGTAGCCCGTGTTCAGGTAGCAGGCGCCGATCACCGCCTCGATCACCGAGGCGAGCACCCGCTCGGTGCCGACGAGCGCCGCGGCGCTCTCCCGCACACCCGCCGGCGCCGCCGCGCGCAGCCGCTCGGGCAGCGCCAGTCGTTCCGCCACGGCTCTGCAGGACACGCCCGAGACGGCCTGGGCGCGGATCTTGGTGAGACGTCCCGCGCCGAAGCGCTCGGCCTCCAGGCGCGGGTACAGGTAGGTCGTCACGGCCAGTGCGAGGACGCTGTCGCCGAGGAAGGCAAGACGGGTGTAGGAGTCCCCGCGGCGCTCGCTCCACGAGGCGTGCGTGAAGACCTGGCGCGCCAGATCCTCCGGCAGCTCGTCCAGGAGTTCGGCCAGCAGCATCGTCGTCTCCGTCGCTATGCGTGCTCGGCATCGCCCGTGGGGTCGTTGGCGAGCACGAAGTCGACAGCCGCCCCCACCGTCAGGATCCGCGCTGCCTGCTCGTCGGACATCGCCACTCCATAGGTGTCCTCGAGCTCCTGTACGAGCGTGTACAGATCGAGCGAGTCGGCCTCGAGATCCTCCTTGAAACGGGTCGTCTCGATGATCGCCGCGGAGTCGAGGTCGAGCTCGTCGGCGAGGTGCTCGCGGATCAGCACCAGGACCTGCTCGCGATTCAGGGAGCTCATCGCCGCAACCTAGCGTCATGCGCGGACGCAGGCGGCTGCCTCAGGGCCCCCGCGGCCGCCAGCGCGGCGTGGGTCTGCCCGACGATGTCCTCGCTGGCGCCGAGCCGCGCCCGCAGGATCGCCTGCGCGAAGCCGTTGCGGCTGAAGCGCCCATGTGGCACGACGCCGAGCCGCCGTAGCCCGAGCAGGTAGGCGCCGCCGACTCCCTCCGGGTCGATCGCGGCGCGGAGGCCGCCGAGCGACCCTTTCAGCAACAGGCCGCCGAGCTTGCCGCGACTCGAGGAGGTCGCGGCTTCGCGGATCGCGCCGAGGATCCGCTGCGAGGTGCCCTCGAGAACCTTCAGGGTGATGTTCCCGGTGAAGCCGTCCGTGACGACGACATCGGCGCGGCCGTTGACGAGGTCGCCGCCCTCGACATTCCCTACGAACTCGAACCACTCGCCGGCGCCGGCTGCGCGCTCGCGCAGCTCGGCTCCGGTCTCCACCACCAGCGGGCCGCCGCGGGCCGCCTCCTCCCCGTTCGAGAGCAGGCCCACCCGGGGCCGCGCGACGCCGAGCACGATGCGTGCCAGCGCGGCGCCCATGAAGGCGAACTGCACGAGATGCTCGCGGCGCGCCTCGGCGCTCGCTCCGACGTCGAGCAGCGTCACCGGATGGCCGGGCACGGGCAGCGGGAGCGCCAGGGCCGGGCGGTAGATGCCGCGGTCGCGTTTGATGTTGAAGGTACCCGCGGCGAGCGCGGCGCCCGTGCCGCCGGCGCAGACGAGCGCCTCGGCGCGCCCTTCGGCTACGGCTCGAGTGGCCATCACGATCGAGGCGTCCTTGGTGACGCGGGCGGCGCTGACCGGGTCCGCAACCTTCGCGATCGATACGGGCGCATCGACGATCTCCACCCCGGGCACCGGCTCTCCGAGCTCCTCGGCCGGTCCGAACAGCAGCACTCGCGCACCTTGGGCTGCGGCGATCGCGGCGCCGGCCGCGACCTCGGCGGGCCCGAGGTCTGCCCCGTTGGCGTCCACCGCGACGACCGGGCCCGAACCGCCTGCATCACCGCTCGCCGGCCGTCTCGCCCCCGGTGCTGAGGCCCGGCGGCCGGGGTCCTGCGCTGTCGGTCGTCCGCTAGTCGTGGTCGTGATCGTGGTCGTGCCCGTGAGAGGCGGGCGCGACGATCTCGCGGCCCGCGTACGTGCCGCACACGGGGCACACCCGATGCGGGCGGCGCGGGCTGTGGCAGTGCGGGCACGAGTTCAGCCCGGGCGGGGAGATCTTGTGCTGAGCCCGGCGCTTGGCGGTGCGGCTGTGCGACTGCTTTTTCTTGGGGACGGCCATCGCGGCCCAGAAGGGTAGCAAGGCCCCGCAGGAAGACCGGCCCTGCGAGCTATTCGAGCTTCAGCTCCCGCAGCTTCTCCCAGCGAGGATCCGGGGCGGCCTCGTGATGGTGATCGGGCCCCGCCTCGTTGAGGTCCGCCGCGCACACCGTGCAGAGGCCTGCGCAGTCCTCGCGGCAGAGCACCTTGGCGGGCCCGCCGAGGGCGATCGCGTCGCGCGCCCAGGCGGCGAGGTCGAGCTGCTCATCGCTGACGTAAGGGCTCTGCAGCTCCTCGCCTTCGCTCGGCCTGTCGACCTCGCGAGCGTCGACCTCGACGACCGGCGCCGCCGGCTTCAGGCAGCGCATGCACGGCCCCGCGAGCGAAGCGGTGGAGCGCAGGTGCAGCGCGTAGCCGCCGCCGGTCATGCGGGAGATCTCGAGCCTCACGGGAACGATCGGCGGGTCTGCCTCGTAGCGCTCGCCGCCCAG
>DASWFM010000228.1:0-7259 GCA_036394235.1 Solirubrobacteraceae bacterium
CTGCGGCCGCTTGCGGGCTCGACCGTCGCCCTGCCGGACGGCTCCTCGCCCGGTGACGTCCTGTTCAACAGCACCGGAGCCAGCCTCGTCGGCGCGCGCGTGGGCACGTCGCTGATCGACAGCTTCGCGGTCGGCTCCGACGGCCGCCTCAAAGCCGCCCCCAGCTCCCCGATAGCGGCTCAGGGCCCCGGGCCCTTCGGCAGCGAGTTCAGGCCGACCGACCCCGCTCAGCTGTTCGTCTCGAACGCCCATGGCGGCGCCGAAGCCGGCAGCGTCTCTGCGTTCGCAGTGTCGAGCGACGCGACGCTCACCTCGATCGGTTCCTCGCCGTTTCGTGACTTCCAGACGGCGCCTTGCTGGGTCGAGATAAGCCACGACGGCAGCTACCTGTTCACGGTCAACACCGCCAGCGGCTCCGTCTCGAGCTACGCGATTGCCCCCGACGGCTCACTGGAACTGCTGGGAAGCACGCCGCTCGACAAAGCCGGCGCGGGCGCCGAGGATGCGCGCCTTGGGCCCAACGGCAAGGCCCTGTGGGTCGTCGAGACCGGTGCGGACGCGCTCACCGCGTTCGCCGTGAACGGCGGCGCTCTGAGCGCGCTGCCCGGCTCCACGACGGCGCTCCCGGCGGGCGCGGCGCCCTTTGGCGTGGTCGTGATCTAAGCGCGAGACCCCAGGTGGGGGAGGCGGGCCGGGCAGCGCGCCGCCCGCCTCCCCGCGATGAGTGCCGCAGACGAGATCTCCGTCAGTCGCCGTGAGGTGGCCGCCCCGCATAGGACCCGGCCGCGATGTCCTGGAGGATGTCCGCCCGAGCCGGAGACCACCCGAGGAGCCGCCTTGTCTTGGCCGCGGAGAGTCGCTTGTCGAGCGAGAGGCTGATGCCGAAGCCGACGCTGGGCGGCGGCTTGAGCACGCCGGCGAGCTTCCTGCTCATCAGCGCGGGCAGACGCCGCGTGAGGGTCAAGCCGAGTCGTTCGCCGGAGCTCATTCCGAGCATTTGCTCGAGTGAGAGGCTCTCCGTCTCCTCGCCCGTCCCGAGCATGCGGTTGACAGCCTGCGCCAGCTCGAGCTGGCTGACATCCGCAGTGACGCCATGCAGCGTCGCGCCTCGCGGCGCGCTCTCGATGGCCAGGCAGTAGAGCTCGGCGAGATCGTCGATGTGAACGTAGCTCTGGGTCGTGCCGCCGCTGCCGAGGTGCCCGGCGCGTCCGCGCTCGCGCGCGCGCTCGATCAGCGCGGGGACGTCGTAGCTGCCGCCGCGGCCATAGACCAGTCCGGGCCGGATCACGATCCCTCGCGTGCCCGTATGCCGAAGGACCTCCTGCTCGGTTTCGACCCGTGCGGCCATGGAGTCGCCGAAGCCGGCGGCGAGCAGCGGATGCACGCCGGCAGAACGGGGGGCGAAGGTGGACGCGGGCAGCGGCACCGGGCTGTCCTCGTCATACACGACGTCGCTGCCCTCGCCACCGTTGAAGACGCCGAAAACGGCCGACCCGCTCGTGAACACCAGGCCCTGGTCCGTCCCGCAGAGAGCGCGCTGGATGGCGCGCACGGCGTCGCGGTCGCGGGCGAAGGTCGTGGCGTTGTCGCCCGCCGACGCACCCACGCTGGCGGCGCTGACCACGACGTCGACCTTGGATGCCGCCACGACAGCGCCGAGGGCTGCCGGGTCCGCGAAGTCCCCCGCCGCCGGCTCGATCCCGCGATCGCGCATCGTCGCCGCCGAGGCCTCCGACCGAGCGAGGCCGAGCACCCGATGGTCCCTCTCGAGGAGTGCGCTCGCAACGGCGCTGCCGATGTAGCCGGTCGCCCCGGTGACGAGGACTCTCACGACCGGCCGCCGCCGAGCGCCGCCGCCGTCCCCATCGTCGTGTCCAGCCAATCGAACATGACCTGGTGTGCACGGACGACCGCGCCCGCGTGGGTGTGCTCGCCGGCACCTTCGGCGCTGGTGAGGGTGATCAGGGTCGTGTCGGCGTTGGTGAGCGCCTGCTCGACTTCCTGCGGCTCACCTTTGAGGAACTGGTCGTTCTCGGCGTCCATGATCAGGGTTGGCGCGGTGATCTGCTCGGCGCAGCCGGCGAGGGTGTAGTCCTTCGTTTTGCGGACGAGGTCGGCATAGGAGCCCGCGCCGAACGCCCACACGCCGTTGTTCAGCGCCCAGCGGAGCTGTGTGCTGACGGTCGTGAGCAGCGACAGGACCGGCACCGCCAACTCGTCGCGGCTGTCGGCGATCCAGGACGCGAGGAACGGAGGGAGCGCGCGATAGAACGCGGTGTGAAAGTCATAGACGCCGTCGTCGAGGATCAGGGCGGCAACCCGGTCGTCGAATGCTGCCGCCCGTGCGACGAGGTAGCCGCCGAGGCTGTAGCCGAACAGCACGATCCCGTCAGCAGCGGTCTCGTCGCGGCGCAACGCGTAGTCGACCACCGGTGTGATCACGGCCTCCCAGTCGGGGCGGAAGGTGAGCTCCTGCCCGCGCAGCGCGGCGCCCGTCCCTGGGCCGTCGAAGGCCAGAACGTTGTAGCCGCGCAGCAGTGCTGCCGCAGCGACTGCGAACCAGGCCTCCTCCGCGGTCGAGTCGTAGCCGTTGTTGTAGATCAAGGTCGGCCGTGGAGTGCCCGAGTCGTCTACGAGGAACAGATAGCCGGGCAAAGTCGAGGTCTCGTAAGGGATCGATACGCTCTCCACCGGCGTGTCGAGTAGGTCGACAGCAGCCAGGAACGTCTCCCGCGAGCGCTTCGACAGCAGCGCTATCTCTGGGTCAGTGGCTGGATGCTCGCGCAGGAAGAACTCCGCGACGCGGTAGTAGTTCGAGGCTCGCATCAGCGCCTGCCGTGCGCTGACCCGGTGCCCGTCGGCGAGGCTCTGCTCGCCGAGTGCACGTACGCGCTCAGCGGTCGCCTTCCACCCTTGGTGCCAGCTGGACTCGTCTCCGTCGCTGATCGCATCGGCAGTCACGAGGACCTCGCCCAGATCGGCCCCGCCGTAGGGAGCAAACCCTGCGGCGCGCAGTGTCTCGAACGAGAACGACTCGTCATCGAACAGGAACTTCACTCGAAGCCCGGTCTCTCTTGGGTCAGCGGCGCTCGGGCTGCGTCCCAGATGGCTGGAATCACGCGGACGTCGCCGCCGAGGTCGAGGACCAGGTTGTGGATATCGGCGGCCGCCATCGCCCTCAGGGTGGGCAGTTCCGCTGCCGCCTGGTCCTCGTCGAACACGTTGAGCGGCCAGTCGCCCACGGTCGCGCTCTGGAGGTGGGGATGGGCGAATCCGGCGCCGAAGTAGGCGCGCAGGACGATCGGTTTGACTCCGGCGGCCCGCTGCTCAGGCCAGGTCAGCGCCCACGCGGCGTCGAGCCCGCCGTCAGTCGAGCGCCGCACGTCGGTGGCAGCTACCTCCCCGGTGCCTCGCAGCAGATACCCGTTGATCTCCTCGAGCACCCGCCGAGCATGGGGATCGAGCAGCGCGACCGCTGCCGTGTAAAGGCGCTCCTTGTCACGCTGTGAGCTGGCGCCGCCGTGAGTGCCGTCGCGCAGATCTACGAAGTGACGCAGCAGCGCGTCGGTGTACGCCGGTCGAGAAGCGTCGCTGCCCTTGCCTGGATCTGGGGATGTGTGCGTAGTCGCCTGGCTCATGTTCTCCTCCGTCGGAGCTCGGTGCCCGTACTCGACGCCACGTTAGACGTGATGTGGCATAACTACAAAGACCGGCTTGCTCGCCTCGCGATAGGCGCTCTCTATATCGCGCCAAGCACCTCCGGATCATCGCGCGCGATACTTGGCCGGTGAACCTCAGGCAACTCGAGTACTTCTTGGCAATCGCCGAGGAGGGCTCGTTCTCGCGAGCCGCGGAACGTCTGCGGGTGGCCCAGCCATCGCTGTCGCAACAGGTTCGCGTGCTGGAGGCGGAGTTGGGCGGGGCGTTGCTGGAGCGGATGCCGCGAGGAGTGCGTCTCACAATGGCGGGGCAGAGCTTCCTTGTCGAGGCGCGTGCGACCGTCAACCACGCCGAACGTGCGCGGCGCTCGGTGCGGATGGCCTTGGGTCTCGAGGCCGGCCGGCTGGAGATCGCCGCGGTGACGTCAGTTACGGCCGGGATCCTGCCTCCGGTGCTGAAGCGCTGGCAGGAACTGCACCCGAGCATCGAGGTGAGCCTCAGTGAGTATTCGCACCGCCGTCTGCTCGACGAGGGCGTCCGTGAGGGCGACGCTGACATGGCCGTCGGCCCGCCGCCGGCAGACTGGGACGGAGCAATCGAGCCGCTCGGATGGGAGGAGCTCGTGCTCGTGCTCCCCGAAGGTGATCCGATGCTCGGCAAGCGATCAGTCGATCTGGCGTCCTTGGCGGAGCGCCGATGGGTGCACTTCGCGCGAGGCCACGGGCTCGCCGAGCTGCTCGACCGACAATGCGCCGCCGCCGGGTTCGCGCCGCGGATCGCGATACGGACCAGCCAGGTCGCGGCGGCGCCTCTGTTCGCGGCCTGTGGCATCGGTCCGACGCTCGTGCCCCATCACATCGTCCCCGACGGCTTCGCGAAGCTTGCGCGACCAGCCACACCGCGACTTATCCGCCCCGTCGTCGCCTTCACGCGCCGCGACTGGTCCCCGGTCAGCACCGCGTTTCTCGAGCTGCTGGGCGAGTATCCCTGGCTTCGAAAGCCGCGCGGAGCGACCAACCTCGGCTGACGCGCAGCATCACATGGAGCTAGCCGGACTCGCCAAGAAACGCGCTGAGTGCTTGTGCGAACGCGGCGCGGCCGTCGCTTTCCCACGCCGTGAAATGGCCGCTGTTCGGGATGACCGTGAGCGTCGCCTCGGGCAGCCCGTCGGCGAGTTCAAGGCCGGCACTGGGCGGTGCGACTGGATCGTGCTCACCGGCTATGACGAGGGTCGGCGTTGTCAAACCGGAAAGCAGCGGGCGCAGATCGAAGCTCGGCGCGATCCGCGCGTTGAACCAGCGCAGCGCGTCGCCGTTGAACGTCTTGGCGATCCGCGCGGTCAGGGCGGTCTCGCGAGCGCCGACCCGCGAGAACAGCAGCGGTACGGCTCGGGCGTAGAGGGCCGCCAGGTCGGTGTCTGACAACTCGTCGATCTCGGCGACTCGCCGCGCCTGCGCGGCGCTGGCGTCCGCGAACCACGACTCGCCGACGTGACGCTCGATCAGCGCAGGTCCGTCGGCCCTGACCCGGTGGAAGCGTGCGTGGCTATTGGCCAGGATCAGCCGACCCACCCTCTCGGGGTTCGCCGCGGCCCAGGTGATCGCGACGAATCCACCGTGGGAGTGGCCGAGAACGTCCATGCGCTCGATGCCCAGGTGCTCCCGCAGCGCTTCCAGGTCAGCGGCGTAGTCCCCGAGTTCGTAGCTCTTGGGCCGTGTCGAGGCGCCCGTTCCGCGAGCGTGCAGCGCCACCACGGTCCGGGGGGCCTCTAGCGTCGGCAGGTCGAGCAGGTAGCCAGGATCACCGCCCGGTCCACCACCGTGAAGGATCAGCGGGGGCCCTGTCCCATAGGTCGTCCACGCCAGCGTCCGCCCGTCCGCAGTGAGAAGCCGTCCCCCGTCCATCACTGCGCGAGCGGCGCGCCGTGGACAAAGGCGGCGTGCACCGGGTGATGCTCGACCGTCGGCTCGGGAAGCCCCGCAGCCGCCATCGCCGATTCCCGAGGGATCTGCGCGACGAGCGCGTCATATCTTCCCGCCAAGTCATCGAGAGACCCTTGAAACCGCCAAATCGAACCGTTCACCCCCCAGCCTCCTCACTCCCATCGTGGAATTACGCAGCCTAATCGAGGCCCGCACGTCGGATGTGACGAGCAGACCGGCCGAGCTTGTCGAGACCACCGAGGCTTCGAGCCACCGCTGGCGGCACGCTGCCGACCACGGCTACGACCTCCCCCGCTCGGCGGACTCCGTTGTGGTGACGCCGAGCTTGGTCAGGAAGCTGCGGTAGTCGGTCTGCACCCACTCCTCGGCCAGTCGCCGGTCGTCGTCGTACCTGAAGGTGCCGATCACCTCCCACTCGAGGTGTTCGCCGGTGGGCTCGACGGGGCTGATGGGCTAGTACGTGATGGCCCCGTTGAAGTCGCCGGAGAACGTGGTGCGCGCCGCCAGGAAGTTGCCGTCAACGATGATCTGCTCCCGAACGAGTCGCACCAACGGAGCGCAGTGACGGCCGAGTGGTCGCGCTGAGCGGCGCCCGCCGGGCCGCGTCAGAGGGCGCGGCCGAGGAGCGCGAACAGCGCCTCGAAATGGCGCTCAGCGGACGCCTCGTTGTAAGCGGCGGTGTCGGACATCGTGTATCCGTGGCTCGCCCCCTCGTAGACGTCGGTTTGATGGCGGACGCCCGCCTTGTCGAGCGCCTCGTCCAGGGTCGCGATCTGCTCGGCGTTCATGCTCGGGTCCTGATCCGCGAAGCCGAAGTACAGCTGGGCCCGGATGTCGCCGGCCGACCGATGCGGGCTGTCGGGAGCATCCGTCACCAGCCCGCCGGCGTGGAAGCCGGCCAGCGCGGCCACGCGGTCGGGGTGCGAGGCGGCGATCCGCCACCCCACCCGAACGCCCATGCAATAGCCGGTGATCGCGACCGGGCCGGGAGCGACCTCGCTCAGGTAGTCGAGGTAGGCTCTGCCGTCGCTCGCGACCGCGTCTGGCGTCAGCTGGTCCATCAGTGGCCGGAGCGTCTGCTGGAAGAAGCTCGCCCGGGCGTCCGGGTCGGACTCGTCTGGCATCGCGAAGATCGGCGCACGCCCGGCGCGGTAGAAGACGTTCGGAGCAAGCACGACGTAGCCCTGCTCGGCGATCCGGTCCGCCATCTCCTCGATCCGCGGGCGAAGCCCGAACCCGTCCATGATGAAGAGGACGCCCGGCGCCTCGTCGTCGTCGGGCCGTGCCAGGTACGCATCCGCTACGCCGTCCGCGGTTTCGACGTCAACCATCGATCCGGCCACCCACGCAGGATTGCACGAGAGCCGGTCTCGCGGCTGTCCGGACGTCCCGGCAAAAACCGGGCGACGTCCACGGATCCTTAAAGATGGAGCTAGGGGGACTCGAACCCCCGACCTCCTGGGTGCGATCCAGGCGCTCTCCCAACTGAGCTATAGCCCCGCGGGTTGCCGCCACAGCGGCGTGCTTCGGCCCCGGAGTTTAGTGGTAGAACGTGCTCCCGCCGGGGCAGTATGGTTTGCGGGCGGCATGGGATTGCTCGACGAGGCCATACGCGACCATCTGGAGCTGAAGCGCCGGCGGGGCGCCGACCCCCGA
>DASWFM010000229.1:0-11890 GCA_036394235.1 Solirubrobacteraceae bacterium
CGGGCGTCCGGCGGGCTACAGCGATGGCGCGCAGCAGCCGATCAGAGGATGTGGTCTCGCGCCTGCGACTCGCAACCGATCGTCTTCGACCGGCCCGCCGCCGTGCGCGCCGGCGCTCGGTCCGGCCGCGGCTGCTCGCGCGATGAGCCCGGCCGCCGAGCCGGGAGCGCGCTTCGGGGCTCGCCACGGCGCATGGCTGGCTGCCGCGTGCCTGATCCTGCTGTTCGGAGCCGCCGCCTCACTGATCGGGGCCCGCGCCGTGTGGCGCAGCGACGCTCGGCAGAGCCGTCTCGCCTTCCATCTCACCGCAGCCGACATCGCCTCGAAGCTGAGGCTGGCGATTCAGCACGAGGAGGACCTTGTGGTCGACGCGAGCGCGTTCGTGGCGGGCAACCCCGGTGCGAGCGCGAGGACCTTCGACCGCTGGGCGGAAACGGTCAGGGCGATGCGCCGCTATCCCGAGCTGCAGAACATCGGGCTGATCGAGCGGGTGCCCGCGGCTGAGGAGCCGGTCTTCGAGGCGCGGCTGGCCCGGCATCCGGTCGAACCGCTCGGGGCGGGCAGGGGCGCGCCCCATCTGCCCTTCACGATCCTGCCGGCCGGTGACCGCCCCTACTACTGCTTCGCCGTCGCCGGGCTCGCGCGCAACCTCGCCAGCTACCTGCCCGCCGGCGTCGACTACTGCGCGCTGGCGCGAACCCTGAACGGCGCTCGCCTGACCGGCGAGCCGAGCTACGCGCCGTTCACCCGCGCCGGCATGACGACCTTGGGAGTGCAGACGCCGGTATACCGAGGCGGTCTGGTCCCGGCCACCCGGAACGAACGCGCGCGCGCCTTCGTGGGCTGGCTCGGCGAGCGTCTCGAGCCGCGGGTGCTGCTGAGCACGGCGCTCGCCGGTCGGGCCGGCACGGCCGTCGCGTTCCGCTACCAGGCCGACGGCTACGACTTCGTGTTCACGGACGGTCGGGCGCCGCCCCAGGCCGCCGTGGCGAGCTCGGACCTGCACAACGGCTGGACCGTCCGCACGGCCGCAGCGGGCCCCGCGGGCAGCATCCCCGCCGATGCCCACGCCCTGACCTTGTTGATCGGGGGAACGCTGCTGAGCATCGCGATCGCGCTGGTCGTGCTGCTGCTCGGCACCGGGCGCCTCCGGGCGCTTTCGCTGGTGCGTCAGAAGACCGCCGAGCTCTCCCACCTCGCCCTCCACGACGCCCTCACGGGCCTGCCGAACCGCGCCCTGGTGCTCGATCGCGCAGCGCAGATGCTGGCCCGGACCGCCCGCCAGCCCGGCGTCACCGCCGGCGCGCTGTTCCTCGACGTGGACGGCTTCAAGCACATCAACGACAACCTCGGCCACGCGGCCGGCGACGCGCTCCTGAAGGTCGTCGCCGAACGACTGCACGCGACCGTCCGCGACCACGACACCGTCGGACGGCTCGGCGGCGACGAGTTCGTGGTGCTGGTCGAATCTGCCGCGACCGAGGCGGCCGCCGACGCTCTCGCCGACCGGCTGGTCGCCGCGATCCGCCGGCCCGTCGAGCTCGAGCAGTGCACCGGCACGACCGTCACGGCCAGCATCGGCGTCGCGGTCGGGCAGTACGCGACTCCCGACGCGCTGCTGCGCGACGCCGACCTCGCGCTCTACGCCGCGAAGGCCGCCGGGCGCGACCGCTATTCACTGTTCGACGCGAGCATGCACGACGACGGGGCGGGCCGCCGGGCGCTCGAGAGCGATCTCGCCGGGGCCCTCGCAGGAGCCCAGCTGTACATCCTCTACCAGCCGATCTTCGACCTCGCTTCGGGAGGCCTCGAAGGTGTCGAGGCGCTGCTTCGCTGGCGCCACCCGGTCCGCGGAATCGTCGGGCCGGACGAGTTCATCCCGCTCGCCGAGGAGTCCGGCCTGATCGTGCCGATCGGGCGCTGGGTGCTCGAACAGGCCTGCCGGCAGGGGGCGGCGTGGGAACGGGCAGGCCGCGAGATCGGCGTCTCGGTGAACGTCTCGGCGTCTCAGCTCGGCCGCCAGGACTTCGCCGAGGACGTACGCCGGACCCTCCTCGAGACCGGCCTGCGACCGTCCTCGCTGCTGCTCGAGATCACCGAGACGACCGTGATGCGTGACATCGGCGCCGCCTGCAGGGACCTGGAACAGATGAAGCGCCTCGGCGTGCGCGTCGCGCTCGATGACTTCGGCACGGGCTACGCATCGCTCGCACAGCTGCAGCGCATGCCCGCGGACATCCTCAAGGTCGACCGCACCTTCATCGCGGCGCTCGAGCAGGGCGAGCAGAGCGCCGACCTGCTGCAGGCGATCGTCGGCGTCGGCCGTTCGCTGTCGATGAAGGTCCTCGCCGAGGGCATCGAGACCGCCGAGCAGTTGCGGGCCGTTGCCGAGGTGGGCTGCGAGCTCGGCCAGGGCTATCACCTCGCCAGGCCCGCGCCGGTCGAGGTGATCGACGGCCTGCTCGGGCTGCGCGAGTCGGCGCCGGCGCGCTGAGCGCCGCTCGGGCGCCTCGACTTATACTTGCCCGCGCTTCGGCCGCTCCAGGCCGGGATGATCCCCCCAGGAGGTTTCGATGTTCAAGCCCCTCACCCGTATCGGTGCGCCGCTGCTGGTGGTTCTGCTGCTCGCCGGATGCGGGAGCTCGAGTAAAAGCTCGAGTTCGACCACGACCTCGACGACCTCCACGTCGTCGTCCGGCGGCGCCGTCGCCGCGATCGCCGCCCAGGTGCCCGCCGCGGTCAAATCGAAGGGCACGCTGACGGTCGCGAGCGAAGCGCAGTACGCGCCGAACGAGTTCCTCGCTTCGGACGGGCACACGGTCATCGGCATGGACCCGGACCTCGTCACAGCCCTCGCTGAAACGATGGGCCTGAAAGCGACGTTCACCGACGCCCAGTTCGAAGCGATCATCCCCGGCATCCAGGCCGGGCGCTACGACCTAGGCGCCTCGTCGTTCACGGACACCAAGGAACGCCAGAAGAAGGTCGACTTCGTCACCTACTACAACGCAGGCATCTCCTTCTACGCGAAGGCGAGCGCCAACCCGGGCGTCGAAAGCCTCAAGGACATCTGCGGCAAGACGGTCGGGGTCCAGAAGGGCACTGTCGAGCAGGAAGAAGCCGAAGCGCAGAGCAAGGCCTGCGGCAAAGAAGGCAAGAAGTCCGTCACCGTGCTGAGCTTCCCGGGCCAGAACGCGGTCAACCTGGCGATCGCCACCGGCCGCGCTGCGATCGGGCTCGCGGACTCGCCGGTCGTGGCCTACCAGATCAAGCAGAACAAAGGCCAGCTCAAGCTGGTGGGCAAGACCTATGCCTTCGCCCCGTACGGGCTCGCCGTGCCGAAGAACAGCGGGCTGGCGAAGCCGCTGCTCGCGGCCCTGAAGGAACTGATGGCCAACGGCAAGTACAAGGCGATCCTCGAAAAGTGGGGCATCCAGGACGGAGCGATCAGCAACCCGACGATCAACGGCGCGATCGGCTAGGCGCGCGCGGTGTCCTCGATGAAGGACACCGGCTTCGAGGGGCGGCCCGAGGAGATCCGGGCCGTCCCGGTGCGACGCCCGGGCCGGTGGATCGCTGCGGCGATCGTGCTGGTCCTGGTCGTCGCAATCGTCCATTCGATCGCGACCAACCCGCGCTTCGAATGGGGAGTCGTCGGCGAATACCTGTTCGACGAAAGGGTCCTCGAAGGACTCCGGATCACAGTCGAGCTGACGGTGATCGCGATGGCGATCGGGGTCCTGCTCGGCGTGCTGCTCGCCGTGATGCGCCTTTCGCCGAACCCGCTCGTCGCGAGCGCGAGCTGGCTCTACATCTGGTTCTTCCGGGGCACGCCCGTCCTCGTCCAGATCATCTTCTGGTACTTCATCTCGGCGCTCTACCCGAAAATCGACATCGGGATCCCGTTCGGGCCGGCGTTCATACACGGCGACGCGAACACCCTGATTCATTCGTTCACCGCAGCGATCCTCGCGCTCGGGCTGAATGAGGGCGCCTACATGGCCGAGATCGTCCGCGCGGGCATCATCTCGGTCGACGAGGGCCAGTCGGATGCGGCCCACTCGCTGGGGATGACGCGGCTGCAGACGATGCGGCGGATCGTGCTGCCGCAAGCGATGCGCGTGATCATCCCCCCGACCGGCAACGAGACGATCTCGATGTTGAAGACGACCTCGCTCGTCAGCGTGATCGCGGTCGGCGAGCTGCTCTACGCGGTCCAGGCGATCTACGCGGTCAACTTCAAGACGATCCCGCTTCTGATCACGGCGAGCATCTGGTACCTGGTGTGCACGAGCGTGCTCTACGTCGGCCAGTACTACCTCGAACGCCGCTACGGCCGCGGCGCAGCCCGCGAACAGGCGGCGACGCTGCTGCAGCAGCTGCGCGGCGTGCTCACCTTCAGGCGAGCCGGCGAGCACTACCGCCCCTCGGGCGGGGAGCACCGGTGAGTGCCCGGCCGCCGATGGTCGCCGCCGAAGGCGTGCACAAGCGCTTCGGGCGCAACGAGGTGCTGAAGGGAATCAACCTGGAGGTCGCGCCCGGCGAGGTGCTCTGTCTGCTCGGCCCGTCGGGTTCGGGCAAGTCCACGTTCCTTCGCTGCATCAACCACCTCGAGAAGATCAACTCGGGCCGGCTGTCGGTCGATGGGGAGCTCGTCGGCTATCGCCAGGTGGGCGACAAGCTGCACGAGCTCCGTGAGTCCGAGGTCGCCCGCAAGCGCGCCGAGATCGGCATGGTCTTCCAGCACTTCAACCTCTTCGGCCACATGACTGCGCTCGAGAACGTCGCCGGCGCCCCGGTCTACGTCAAGCACGAGCCGCGCGAGGGCGCTCGAGAACGATCGCGCGAGCTGCTCGATCGCGTCGGCCTGGCCGACAAGCTCGACTGCTACCCCTCGCAGCTCTCCGGCGGGCAGCAGCAGCGCGTCGCGATCGCACGCGCGCTGGCGATGGAGCCGAAGTTGATGCTGTTCGACGAGCCGACCTCCGCGCTCGACCCGGAGCTTGTCGGCGAGGTGCTCGACGTGATGCGCGGGCTCGCCGCCGACGGCATGACGATGGTCGTCGTCACGCACGAGATGGGCTTCGCGCGCGAGGTCGCCGACAACGTGGCGTTCATGGACGAGGGCGTCGTCGTCGAGGAGGGTGCGCCCTCAGAGGTGCTGGGCAACCCCCGTCACGAACGTACCAGGGCCTTCCTCTCGAAGGTGCTCTAAGGCACTCGCCGCTAGGCCGCGAGGTGCGCCTCGAGCCGAGCGAGCGCCTCCCGCAGGCCGGCGCGTCCGTAGCCGAAGCGGATGTGGCGCGGCTCCTCGTACACATAGCCGGGAAGCAGCAGCACCCCCGCCTCGGCAGCCGTCCGTTCGCACCACGCCCGCACGTCGCGGTCGTCCTGCACGCGCGGGAAGCCGATCGGCCCCGCCGCGGGAGCAACCCACTCGAACAGCTCGCGGTGGCGCGCGATGAAGTCGCTCAGCAACGGCAGGTTCCCGAGCACGAGCGCGCGGGCCTCGCCGATCAGGCGATCGGAGTGGCGCAGTGCCAGCGCCACGAGCAGTTCGCTCGGCGCCGGCGAGCAGATCGTCGTGTAGAGCTTCAGGTCGCGCAGTCGGGCGAGCAGCGAGGGCTCCCGGCAGGCCAGCCAGCCGATCCGCAGACCGGGCAATCCGTAGGACTTCGAGACCGTGTTCAACGACAGTCCCCGGTCGTAGACGTCGCAGGCTGCGGGCAGACGGTCGGACTCGTCGTGCTCGAGACCTCGGTAGACCTCGTCGCTGAAAAGCACCGTGCCGCGCTCGGCGAGCATCGACACGAGGCGCTGCTGCTCGGCCGCCGAGATCTGACTGCCGGTCGGGTTGTGGGGGCTGTTGAGGTACAGCAGCCGCGTGTCGGGGCGGAGCAGGCCCTCGAGGTCGTCGAGATCGTAGGCCCAGCCGTCCTCGTGGCGTCGCTGCCAGATCGTCACCTCCGCACCGGTGCTGCGGGCCAGGTTCACCGCAGAGCCGTACGAGGGCGCCTCGACGACAACGTGATCTCCGGGCGCGAGCAGCGCGTGGTAGGCGAGGAAGATCCCCTCCTCGGCGGCGGCGAGCGTCAGGACGTCCTCCGGAGCCGCCCGCTCGTAGGTGGCCGCGGCCGCTTGGCGCAACTCCGGCGAGCCGGCCACTTCGGTGTAGCCGAGGCGCAGCGACTGCAACCGCTCTGCCGCGTCCGGCTCCAGCGCGAGCAGCTCGGACACGGGCCGCGACTCGCAGTCGCTGCTCGACAGCATCAGCTCGGCGCTGAACTCCCAGCGCTCGTAGTAGCGCTCGATCTCGAAGGGGGCGATCCGCATACGGCGATGCATACCATCTGGCCCCATGTCCGGCTACGACGCAGAGGTCGCGGTCATCGGCGGCGGGATCGTCGGCTGCGCCGTCGCCGAGGCGCTGGCGGTGAGGGGAGTCGCCACGATCCTGATCGAGGCCGGCGCGTCGCTCGGGGGCGCAGCGAGCGGCAGCAACTCGGGGATCCTCCACACCGGCTTCGACTCGGTGCCGGGAGAGCTCGAGACCGAGCTGATCCTGCGCTCCGGCCCGCTGCGCGAGCAGCTCGCCCCGGCGCTCGGCGTGATCGTGCGCCGCTGCGGCGCGCGGCTGCGCGACCATGATGACGCGCAGCACGCGGCAATCGCTCGCCTCGCAGCAAACGCGCGCCGGAACGGCGTCGAGGTCGATCTGAGGGGCCCGGGAGAGCTGATCGTGCCGGGCGAGTCGATCACCGACCCGCTGGCCTTCACAGCCGCGCTCGGCGAGCGGGCGCGAGCCGCCGGCGCCGCCGTGCGGCTCGACTGCCCGGTCGCTGCGCTCGCGGCGGGCGGGGGCGGTGGCGTGCGCGTAGAGCTCTCGGGGGGCGGTGAGCTGCTCGCGCGCGGCGTGGCGAACTGCGCGGGGCTGTTCGCCGATGAGCTGGCGGCGGTCGGGGGCGAGTCCCCATTCGAGGTCTACCCGCGCAAGGGCGAGTTCTTGGTCTTCGAGCAGCCCGGCGAGCGCCTCGACGAGATCCTCCTGCCGGTCCCCTCGGCTGCCGGGAAGGGCGTGCTCGTGTTCCCCACGGTGGACGGCCACGTGATCGCCGGGCCGACCGCTCGCGACCGCGAGGACAAGCGCGACTGGGCCGTCGAGCAGGACGCCGGCGAGCTGATCCTGAACCGCGCCAGGACGATCTTCCCGCCGCTCGAGGGCCGCGAGCCGATCGCCGCCTACGCGGGGCTCCGTCCGGCGGGACGCGGCGTCAACTACGCGATCGCCCCCTCGAGGACGCTGCCCGGGCTCGTCAACGCCGCAGCCATCCGCTCGACCGGCCTGACGGCGGCGCCCGCGATCGGCGAGTACGTAGCCGGCCTGCTCGCCGCGGCCACCGGGCTGCGTCTCGCCGAGCCCGCGAAGCTCGCGCCGCTGCCGGGCCGGGCCCCCGAGGAGCCGTGGTGGCGAGTGGCCGCTGAGCGCTCGCGGCGCTCGGCGCGGGGCGCAGCATGAGCGCGCCACTGCTGCTCGGCATCGACGAGGGCACGACCGCGGTCAAGGCCGGGCTATTCGATGCGGAGCTTCAGCCGCTGGCGATGGCCCGGCGTGCGGTCGCGACCATGCATCCGGCTCCCGATCTGGTCGAGCAGGATCCCGGCGAGGTGCTCGACGCGGTGTGCGATGCCGTCGCCGAGGTGCTCGAGGGGGTTCCGGATGACGTGCCGGTGTTTTCCGGGCTCGCCCATCAGGGCGAGTCCGTGCTCGCCTGGGAGGCGGGCGGGGGGCGTCCGCTGAGCCCGATCGTCGTCTGGCAGGACAAGCGCCAGCAGTCGCTGCTCGCGCGCCTTGACCCCGCAGCCGTGGAGCGCTCCGGGCTGCCGCTCGACCCCTACTTCTCGGCCGGCAAGCTGGCATGGCTGCTGGAGCACGATGGCGCCGTCGCGGACGCCGCGGCACGCGGGACGCTTCGACTCGGGACCGTCGATGCGTACCTGACCGAGCGCCTCGGCGGACGCTTCGCGACCGACCTCTCGACGGCCTCGCGCACCCAGCTGCTGGCAGTCGGCGGCCGTGAATGGGACAGTCGGCTGCTCGAGCTGTTCGGTCTCCGCCGTGAGTGGCTGCCGGCGCTCGGTCCGACGTTCGGCGCCCTGGGTCGGCTGCGAAGCGCCCGCTGGGGGCGTGATCTGGAGCTCAGCGCCCAGCTCGTCGACCAGCAGGCGGCGCTCGCCGGGTCGGGCTCGGTGCGACCCGGCGAGGCCAAGGCGACGTATGGCACGGGCGTTTTCGTGCTCGCCCGTACCTCCGCTCCCGCGAACGCGGAGGGACTGCTACCGACGGTCGCCTGGGCTGCGCCGGGGACGTCGGGAGGGATCGGCGAGGTCGCCTATGCGCTGGACGGCGGCGTGTTCACGGCCGGCGCGCTGCTCGAGTGGCTCGCGCGCGGTCTCGGGCTGGCGAGCGACGTGCCGTCGCTTGCCCGTGCTGCAGGCCAGGTGCCCGACAGCGCCGGCGTCCGCGTGCTGCCCGCCCTCGCAGGCCTCGGCTCGCCGTGGTGGCAGCCCGACGCTCGCGGCGTTCTCGCCGGCCTGCACGGCGGCGTCGAGCCTGCACACATCGCTCGCGCGGCGCTCGAGGCGATCGCGTGGAGGGTCGTCGACGTGGTTGAGGCGATGGCCGCGCACGTGCCGCTCGCGGCGCTCCGTGTCGACGGCGGCCTGACAGGGGACGAGACGCTCCTACAGATCCAGGCCGATGCACTCGGGTTGCCGCTCGCAGTCGGACGCGCCGAGACGACCGTGCTGGGCGCCGCGATGCTGGCCGGCGTCGGCGCCGGGGTGTTCGAGTCCGTCGAGCAAGCCGCCTCGGGGCTCGCGCCCGAGCGGACAGTGCTGCCCCGCGCAGATCCCGCTGAGCGGGAGCGGGGGCGAGCGGCGTGGCGGGACTTCCTCGCGCTCGCCGCGCAGCTCCGCTAGCCGAGGCGCGCTTCGTAGCCGCCGGCCGCGAGCACCCCGAGGACCTCCTCGGTGTGGCCCGGGCCGCGCGTCTCGAGCGTCAGCTCGACGCCGGTCTCACGCACGTGGAGCGGCACCGCTTCGCGTACGTGCTCGACGCTGACGACGTTGGCGCGGGCCGCGGCGATCAGGCCGAGCAGCTCCGCGAGGCCGCCGGGGCGGTCGGGCACCCGTGTGAAGATCCGCACCCGGCGCCCCTCCTCGCTTTCGTGGCGCAACAGCAGCGAGGCCAGCAGGCCGCTGTCGACGTTGCCGCCGGAGACGACCGCCACGGTCGTGCCGTCGATCGGCGGCAGGGCGCCGCTCATCAACGCCGCGACGGCGATTGCGCCGGCGCCCTCCGCGACGAGCTTCGAGCGCTCGGCGAGGAACACCATCGCATCGGCGATCTGATCCTCCTCGACGGTCTCCATCTCGTCCAGGAGCTCGCGCAGCAGAGGCAGCGTCAACGTCCCCGGGTGCTTGATGGCGACGCCGTCGGCGATCGTCATCGCCGCCGCGCGCTGCACCGGGCGCCCCGCGAGCGCGTCGACGTACGGTGCGCACGCGGCGGCCTGCACGCCGACCAGGCGCACGTCCCGTCCAGCGCGTCGCAGCGCGATGCCGATGCCCGAGGCGAGGCCCCCTCCGCCGACCGGGACCACCACGCGGGCGAGGTCCGGCACGTCCTCGATCAGCTCGAGGGCGAGCGTGGCCTGACCGGCGATCACGTCGATGTCGTCGAAGGGATGCACGAACTCGGCTCCGGACTCCTGCGCGAGGCGCAGGGCCTGCTCGAAGGTGTCGTCCACGGATGCGCCCTCGAGTCGCACCCGAGCCCCGAGCGCCTCGGCCGCGAGCACCTTCGAGACGGTCGCGTCGCGCGGCATGAAGACATCGCAGCTGACGCCCCGCAGCCGCGCCGCCTGCGCGACCGCGCGCGCGTGGTTGCCGGCGCTGGCCGTGACCAGTCCCCGCTCGGCGGCGGGGCCGAGAGCCGCGACCCGGCTGAGGGCGCCGCGGAACTTGAAGGAACCGGTCGACTGCAGGCACTCGGCCTTCAGCCACACGGCGCTGCCAAGCTGCTCGGAGAGCTCGGGAGAGGCGAGCGTCGGGGTGCGCACGGCGAGGCCTGTGACGGCCGTCCTCGCAGCCTCCAGGTCGGCTGCGCCGATCAGCTCCTGCGCCGTCATACCGGGCTCGCGCCCGCCTGCCGTTTCCACACCGGTCATCGCATGTGAAGGTATAGGTTGTGTGCCTTATCGATCAACGGTGGGTGGGAGCGGTGGGTGGCCTGAACGACATCCTGCATGGCTTGGAACCCTCCCTGGGTCCACTCGGCGGCGATCCGTCTCCGCTTGAGGGAGGCATCACCAACCGCAACTACAAGGTTCGCTTCGGCGAGCGGGAGTACGTCCTCAGGCTGCACGGCAAGGACACCGATCTGCTCGGCATCAGCCGCGAGGCCGAGCAGGTCGCAAACGCGGCCGCCGCGCGGCTGGGGATCGCGCCCGAGGTGGCGGCGACGTTCGAGGGCGGACTGGTGACGGACTTCTTGACCTGTGCGCCGCTCGACGCCACGGAGGTCGCGACCCGCGCGGAGGAGATCGCCCTCGCGTTGCGGGCCTTCCACGACGCCGCGGTCACGCTGCCGATCGAATTCCGGGTTCCCGGCCTGCTCGAGGACTATGCCCGCATCATCGCCGCGCGGGGCGGAGAGGTACCGGGCGCCTATCAGGGGGCGAGGGAGCTCGCCTTGCGAATCACCGCCGCGCTGGGCGGGGGCCGGCTCGCGCCGTGCCACAACGACCTGCTTCCCGGCAACCTCGTGCTGGAGCGCACCGCTGACCGGATCATGATCGTGGACTGGGAGTACGCCGGCATGGGCCACCCGTTCTTCGACCTCGGCAACCTGTCGGTCAACAACGGCTTCGACGAGGCCGCCGACGAGCGCCTGCTCGGCGCCTACCACGGCACTGCCCCGTCGCGGCGCCAGCGCGCGACGCTGAAGCTGATGCGGGTCCTCTCCGATGTGCGGGAGGCCGCGTGGGGCACGATGCAGGCGCGGGTCTCGGAGCTCGACTTCGACTTCGATGGCTACGCCGAGCAGCACTTCGCGCGGTTGCGCTCGGCGGTCGACGGCGGGCGTCTCGGCGAGTGGCTCGCCGCGGCGGAGCGCTGAGTGATGGTGCGCCCGCGCGAGCTTCCCGAGCATGCCCGGGTGGTGATCATCGGCGGCGGCGTAGGGGGCGCTTCGATCGCCTACCACCTGGCCGCGCTCGGCGAGCGTGACGTCGTGCTGCTGGACCGCAACGAGCTCACCAGCGGCTCGACCTTCCACTCGGCCGGTCTCGTCGGACAGCTGCGGTCGAGCCTCCCGCTGACACGGATGATGATGGACTCGGTGGAGCTGTACCGGACGCTGGATTGCGGCTGGGTCGAGTGCGGCGGGATCCGTCTGGCCTGCACCGAGGAGCGCGAAGAGGAGGTGCTGCGACAGGTCGCCTGGGCGCGCACCTTCGGGCTGCCGCTGGAGTTGATCTCGCCTCAGCAGGCCCACGAGATGTTCCCGCTGATGTCAACCGAAGGCGTGCGCTGCGGGTCCTACCTGTCGACCGACGGGTACCTCGACCCTTCACTGTTGACGACCGCCCTGGCCGACGGCGCGCGCGCCGGGGGCGCGAGGATCTTCACGCATTCGCGCGTCACGGCGATTGCCGTCGAGGAAAGATCGCCGGGCGTTCGCAGGGTCCGTGGCGTCGAGACGGAGTGGGGGCCGATCGAGACCGAGATCGTGGTCAACGCGGGAGGCATGTTCGCCGCCGAGATCGGGCGCATGGCGGGCGTCAGGGTGCCGATCGTGCCGTTCGCTCACGAGTACCTCGTCACCCAG
>DASWFM010000230.1:0-2078 GCA_036394235.1 Solirubrobacteraceae bacterium
GTCGGCGATCGGCACCTGCTCGGGCAGCGCGGCACGGGCAGCGCGAGTGCGCACGGCCTGCCCGGGTACCACGGCCAGCGCCTCGAGGCCCGTGGGCGGCTCGAAGCGGGTGGCGTGTTCGTCGGCGTAGATCACGAAGCCGCCGAGCAGCGAGGCCGCGACGTTGTCTGGATGGCCCTCGAGCTCGATGGCAAGGGGGAGCAGATCCGCGTCGAGCTCGAACAGGTGATCGGCGGCGGTCAGGCCCGCCACGATCGCCGCGGCGCTCGATCCGAGCCCGCCGGACAGCGGGATCTCCGAGCGGATGCGGAACGTGAAGGCGTCCGCGGGGTGCAGCCGCTCGAAGGCACGGACGCACAGGTTCTCCCTGCCTCGCGCGACCGGCAGGTCCGACTCGACGGCGAAACGCCCCGTCTCCTCGACCTCCAGCGTCATCGTCAGCGTGAGCGCAGCCGCCATGCAGTCGAAGCCGGGCCCCAGGTTGGCCGAGGAGGCCGGGACCCGCACGACTCGACGTCGAATCATTGGATCGGCGCGCGCTCCATGCGCGCCTCAGGGATCACCCAACACCGCTTCCTCGATCGCTTCGATCTCGACCGGCGCGGTGATCATCCGCCCGTCGTTGTTGGCGATTGCCGTCTCCGGGTCCTTCAGCCCGCGCCCCGTGAGCACGCACACGACCTGCTCGGCCCCTTCGGCGCCGTACCTCAAAAGGCCCGCGACGGAGGCCGCCGAGGCGGGCTCGCAGAACATCCCTTCGCGGTAGGCAAGCAAGCGGTACGCATCGAGGATCTCCTCGTCCGTCACGACCCGGATCGAGCCCCGCGAGTCGGTCGCTGCCGCCATCGCGTCCTCCCAGCGGACGGGGTTGCCGATCCTGATCGCACTGGCAACCGTTTCGGGGTGCTCGATCGGATGGCCCTCGACGAGCGGCGCGGCTCCGGCCGCCTGGAAGCCGAGCATCCGCGGCGAGGCCCCCATCTCGCGGAAGCCGCGCCAGTAGGAGGTGATGTTGCCGGCGTTCCCGACCGGGATGCAGAGCGCATCCAGCTCCCCCGCGAGCGCCTCGTGGACCTCGAAGGCGGCCGTCTTCTGACCTTCGATGCGGTATTCGTTGACCGAGTTGACGAGCACGATCGGGTTCGTCGCGGTCAGCTCGCGCACGAGCGTCAGCGCCTGGTCGAAGTTGCCGCGCAGGGAGATCACGCGCGCGCCGTGCATCAAGGTCTGGGCCATCTTGCCCTGGGCGATCTTCCCCTCGGGGACGATCACCGCACAGGTGATCCCGGCGCGGGCCGCATAGGCGGCCGCGCTCGCGGCGGTGTTGCCCGTCGATGCGCAGATCACCGCCTTGGCACCGTCGCGCACGGCCGCCGTGACGGCACAGGTCATGCCCCGGTCCTTGAACGAGCCCGTCGGGTTGGCGCCCTCGAGCTTCAACCGCACGGTCGCCCCCACCATCGCCGAGAGCACCGGTGCGCGCAGCAGCGGCGTCGAGCCCTCCTGCAGGGAGACGAGCTTCTCGCCGGCCTCGAACGGCAGGTGGTCCAGATAGCGCTCGATCAGCGGCACGTGCGTGCCCTGGAAGGCCGCGCCCTCGATGCGGGGCAGCGGTACGGGTGCGTAGCTCCTCATAGGAACTCCTCTTCGATCACTCGAATCGTTCGGGGCGGAGAGCGGACGAAGTCGAACGCGGCGAGGCGCCCGACGGCCTCGCGCAGCGCCGACTCGAGCACGGGATGGGTGACCATCACGAGCCGCGCGTGCTCGCCCATGCCGCGCTGGACGACCGACTTGATCGAGACGCGCTGCTCGCCGAGGACCTTCGTCACGGTGGCCAGCACACCGGGCTGATCGGCGACGTCGAGATGCAGGTAGAAGGCGCTCTCGACGTCCTCGATCAGCTTCATCGCCAGCGGCGGAGCGGGCGGCTTGGCGCCTCCGGTCATCACGCTCACGACATCGCCGAGTATCGCGCTGGCCGTCTGCCGGCCACCCGCCCCAGGCCCAGACAGCGTGATCTCGGTGATCGTCTCGGACTCCACGGTCACCGCGTTGAACGGGCCGGAGACGCCCGC
>DASWFM010000231.1:0-2707 GCA_036394235.1 Solirubrobacteraceae bacterium
ATGTGCAGCGGCGGCTGACTGTGGCCATTGCCGTTGCCCGCGGCGCGACTCTCCACGAACGCGAGCACGTCCTGCTTACGCACGCGCCCGCCGCGGCCGGTGCCGGGCACGCCGGCGAGGTCGACGCCCTCGCGGCGCGCGATGCGCTGCACGACGGGTGAGTAATGCCGCTCGGGGGCGGCCTCACCGGCCACGGTGACCGAGCCCGCTGGGGGCTCGGGTCGCGCGCGGGGCTCAATGCGGGCGGGAGAGGCTGCGGCGCTGTCGTCGAGGTGCTCGGCGGGGTGCGCCTCGCCGGCGGTCGCGTCGGTCGAGATGCGCGCGAGCGGCGTTCCGACGGGCACGGTCTGCTCGGGCTGGACGAGCAGCTCCTCGACGCGGCCGGATACGGGCGCGGGCACGTCGCAGTCGATCTTGTCGGTCGTGATCTCGCAGATCGTCTCGTCCGCCTGTACCCAGTCGCCGGGCTGCTTGTGCCAGATCACGACTGTGCCCTCGGCCACGGAGACGCCCATCTGCGGCATCGTCACCTCGACCCCGGAGCTGTCAGTAGGCGAGGAGCTCACGGCAGGCCTCCCTGATGTCGTCTGGCTGCGGCAGCACGGCGCGTTCGAGCGGCGGCGAGAACGGGATCGGGACGTCCGCGGCGGCGACACGGACGACCGGTCCGTCGAGGTGCTCGAATCCCCGTTCGGCGATCAGGGCCGCGACCTGGGCGCCGGCGGCGCAGGTGGCGTTGGCCTCGTCGACGACGACGACCTTCGAGCAGCGCGCGACGGAGTCGAGGATCGCCTCCTCGTCGAGCGGCACGAGCGAGCGCAGGTCGAGAACCTCGATGCTCGCGCCCTCGAGATCCTGGGTCGCCTCGAGCGCCGACCAGACCATCGCGCCGTATGCGATCACCACGATGTCGCTGCCGGCGCGCGCGACGCGCGCCTTCATCGGCGTCTGGTAGCAGCCCTCGGGCACCTCTCCCTTGATGCGGCGGTACAGATGCTTGTGCTCGAGGAAGCACACGGGATTCGGGTCACGGATCGCGGCGCTCAACAGCCCCTTCGCGTCCTCTGCGGTGGACGGCGCGAGGACCTTGATACCGGGTGAGTGCATGAACCAAGCCTCCGGGTTCTGCGAGTGGAAGGGACCGCCCGAGAAGCCGCCGCCAGAGGGAAGGCGCACGGTGATCGGGACCGCGAGGCCCTGGCGGTAGTGCATCTTGCCGGCGACGTTGACGAGCTGGTCGAAGCCACAGGAGATGAAGTCGGCGAACTGCATCTCGCATACGGGGCGCATACCGACGACAGCGGCGCCGACGGCCGTGCCCACGATGCCGGACTCGGCGAGTGGGGTGTCGATGACGCGATCGGCGCCGAACTCGTCTTGAAAGCCGTCCGTGACCTTGAAGGCGCCGCCGAACGCGCCCACGTCCTCGCCCATCACGAACACCCGCTCGTCGGCACGCATCTCCTCGCGGAGCCCGTCGGAGATCGCCTGCAGGTAAGTGAGCTCAGGCATCGGGGTCATCCTTGAAGCCGCTCCACGGCGCGATCCCGTCGCCGAGCGGCTCGGGCTCGCCTTCGCAGAAGACCCCGTCGCGTGCCGTCGCTGCGTCGGGCATTCCCAGGGCGAGCGCCTCCTCTGCGGCCCGCTCGATCTCGGCGGTGAGCCGCTCCCGCAACGCCGCGACGTCGACGCCGAGCTCGGCGATACGCCGTTCCTGGCGCTCGATCGGGTCACGGGCACGCCACTGCTCGACGAGCTCGGCGGGGACGTAGCGCATGTCGTCGTGGGCTGCGTGGCCATGCATGCGCATCGTCTGCGCCTCGATCAACGTCGGCCCGGCGCCCGCGAGTGCGCGCTCGCGAGCACGGCGCGTCGCTTCGAACATCGCCTCGGCGTCATTGCCGTCCACGCGCTCGCCGGGGAAGCCGTAGGCCCGGGCCCGCTCGACCGGATCGACGGCGAACTGCAGGTGCAGCGGTGTCGAGTACGCGTACTGGTTGTTCTCGAGCACGAAGATCACGGGCAGCCGCTGCACGGCGGCCCAGTTCATCGCCTCGTGGAAATCTCCGCGCGAGGTCGCGCCGTCGCCGACCCAGGTGATCGCGCAGCGTGCTTCGTGGCGAAGTTTGAACGCCATCGCCATGCCGGCCGCGACGAGCATCATGTCGGGCAGCATCGAGACCATGCCGACGCAGCCGAGCCGGCGGTCGCCGAAGTGGACATTCCCCTCGCGCCCCTCGGTGACACCACCGCTACGGCCCATGTACTGGGCGAAGATGCGCGTCGGGCTGACGCCCCGCACAAGGTGCGCGGCGAGGTCGCGATGGAGGACGCAGAGACGGTCGCGCGGCCCGATCGCGAAGGCGGCGCCGGTCGAGACGGCCTCCTGCCCGTATCCGTCGTAGAAGGAGCCGGGCACCTTGCCCTGTCGATACAGGGTCATCGCCCGTTCCTCGATGCCCCTCATCAGGAGCATGAAGCGCAGCAACGCGACGCGATCGTCGCTGCTCAAATGCCCACCCTCCGGCGGGACCCCCGCCGGCTCCGTGCCGAGCCTCACTTCAGTCGCCATAGGGTTCGCCCTTTCTCGGGCTCGTCGGGATCTCCGGCCGGGCCCTCTCGGCGTCTCCGGAATACCCGTCGACACCGCTGACAACCAACTATTCATTTGTGACGCCTATTGCATAGACGTCGTATCCATCGTAGA
>DASWFM010000232.1:0-2421 GCA_036394235.1 Solirubrobacteraceae bacterium
GCTCGCCGATGCCGAGCGACGCTACCCGCGCGATGGGCCGGTGCCGCGCCCGCCGCGCTGGGGCGGCTTCAGGGTGATACCCGCGACGGTCGAGTTCTGGCAGGGCCGGCGCAACCGGCTGCACGACCGCCTGCGCTATCGCCGGGCGGGTGCGGAGGATTGGGTCGTGGAGCGGCTCTCGCCCTAGCTCAGTCCTCGCGGGCCGCGAGCCCCGTGGGGTCCACGGCGAGGAAGGCGAGGATCATCGCCGCGAACAGGCACGCGACGCCTACGCCATGCGCCCAGGGGGCTTCGGCGATCGTGAGCAGGCCGATGCCGCCGAGCAGCCCGGCGAAGGCAAGCCTCGCCCGCAGTCCCTCTGCGGCCGGTGCGAGCAGGGCCGCAACCGACGCGGGCCGCCGCACGTCCCCATCCTCGCGGGGAGTTTCGAAGCGACCGCGCAGGACGAGGCTGAAGAGCAGGGCGAGCGAGGGGAACAGGATCGCGCCGCCGACGACGATCGCGACGATCACGACCACGAGCGTTTCGTGTGGGGCGGCGGCCTGACGGAGCGTCAGGTCGGGAGGCAGGAGGTAGGGCTCCTGGGCGAGCGCCCAGCCGGCGACCATCGCGGCGACGGCGAGCGCTGCGGACACGCGCGCGAGCTCGAAGCGCCGGTCGACGACGAGCCCGATCGTGGACACGCCGGCGAGCACGGAGATCACGACCGCTGGCAAGCCGGGGCCGTCGAGCAGGCGGTGGTAGATCCGATGGGCATCGCTGTGCAGGACGACGAGGCCCGCTGCGGCAACGGCTCCCGCGACGAGGGCGGCGAGCAGGGCACGCGTACGGAAGGCATCGACGAGATCCTCTTCTCGGGCGCGGGCGGCATCGGCGGCGAGGTACACCGCCGCCAGGTAGGCGCTGACGGCGACCGCGAGGATGCCGACCAGGATCGAGATCGGCCCGGTCCAGCTCGAGAACAGGCCCCCCGCGGCGTTGCCGACCGGCACCCGTCCGGCGACGATCGCGCCGACCGCCGCGCCCAGCGCGAACGGCGTCAGAAGCGATGACAGCGCGAACACCGTGTCGATCCTCGCCAGCTCGCGAGGCTGATCGCTGCCCGAGCGCAGCGCGTAGGCGGTGCCTCGCGCGATCACGCCGAGGCCGGCGATGAAGAGTGGTACCGCGAGCGTCGAGGCGATCGATCCGAAGGCTTCCGGGTAGGCCGTCCAGGTGACGGTGAGGACGAAGATCAGCCATACGTGATTGGCCTCCCAGACGGGACCCATCGCGTGATGGGCATACTCGCGGATGCGCTCGGCTCGCTCGCGCGCCTGCGGGCCGCCGCGCTGCGCGGGCAGCGTCGCGAGCTGCCACAGACCCGCCCCGAAGTCGGCCCCGCCGAGGACCACGTACAAGGCCAGTCCGATCAGGACGAAGATGATCGGGACGTCGTAGAGATGCACGCCCTAGGCCTCCTTCGGGCTCGCGCCCGCGCCTTCGGCTTTCGGCGGTGAGTGCTCCACGAGCGGCCTGGCGGCGAGCCGTCGCAGCACCCATGCCACTGCGGCCGCGACGAGCAGATAGGTGGCGGCGAGCACGCCGTAGCCGACCGGGATACCGGCGGCGTTGGTGACCGCTTCGCGGGTTCTCATCACGTGGTAGACGACCCACGGCTGGCGGCCGGCCTCGGTGACGATCCAGCCGCAGATCAGGGCGACCACGGACAGCGGCCCGGCGGCGGCGACGGCGGCATAGAACCAACGTTGTGCCGGCAGCCGCTTGGCTCGCCAGCGGACCCACAGGAACCACACTCCGAGCAGCGCGAGGCCGGTCCCGATCGCGACCATCAGCTGGAAGGTGATGCGCTCGATGTTGACGGGCGGTCGCTGCGAGGGCGGGACCGCGTCGAGGCCCTGGACGGTCGCGTTCGGGTTGTGGAATGCCAGCAGCGAGAGCAGCTTGGGGATCGCGATCCCGAACTTAACATGGCCGCCGGTGTACCAGCCGAGCAGATGCTCGGAGGCGCCGCGGGTGGTGTGGGGGAGGCCCTCGATCGCGGCGAGCTTCGTGGGTTGCTCGGCGGCGACGTCGCGGGCCACCCAGTCGCCGACGAGCACCTGGACGGGCGCCACGACGGCCCCGACCGACAGCGGTATCGCCAGCGCCGTCCGCTCGTAGCGGCTCAACTCGCCGCGGAGGCGTTTCAGCGCGTATGGCGTCGCCAACAGGAAGCCCGCGACGATGAAGCCCGCGAGGTACATGTGGATCAGCTCGTTCCACAGGAAGCTGTTGCCGAACAGCGCTCCCAGAGGATGCACGCCGACGACGTGGCCGCCGACGATGTGGAAGCCGGAGGGGTGCTGCATCCAGGCGTTCACCGAGATCACCGTCAGCGAGCCGGTGACGCCGGCGATCGCGATCGGCACGCCGCTGAGG
>DASWFM010000233.1:0-3052 GCA_036394235.1 Solirubrobacteraceae bacterium
CCTCGGAGTGCTCGTCGTGCCACAGGCCCTGCTCGCGGGCGTAGGCCTCGACGAGGGCGATCTGCTCGGGGGCGCGGCCGGAGAGCTCGAGGTAGCGCAGGGTCTCGGCGTCGATCGGGAAGATCGCGCAGGTCGAGCCGAACTCAGGCGACATGTTGCCGATCGTCGCGCGATCTGCGATCGGCAGACCTGCCAGGCCGGCGCCGAAGAACTCGACGAACATGCCGACAACGCCACGGCGGCGGAGCAACTCGGTGACGGTCAACACGAGGTCGGTGGCCGTGGCCCCCTCGGGGAGCTCGCCGTGGAGCTGGACGCCGAGCACCTGGGGAATCAGCATCGACAACGGCTGGCCCAGCATCGCGGCCTCTGCCTCGATGCCACCGACGCCCCATCCGAGCACGCCGAGGCCGTTGACCATCGTCGTGTGGGAGTCGGTGCCGACCAGCGTGTCGGGGTAGGCCTGCACGCGCCCTTCAGGGTCCGTCGGCCCTCCGGGGATCTCGCGCGGGAAGATGACGCGGGCGAGGTACTCGAGGTTGACCTGGTGGACGATGCCCGTATCGGGCGGCACCACGGCGAAGTCGTCGAAGGCCCCCTGGCCCCAGCGCAGGAAGGCGTAGCGCTCCTGGTTTCGCTCGAACTCCCGGTCGGCGTTGAAGCGGAAGGCCTCCCGTGTACCGAAGGCGTCGACCTGCACGGAGTGGTCGATCACGAGCTCGGCGGGGGCCAGCGGGTTGATCTTCGCGGGGTCGCCGCCCATCTGCGCCATCGCGTCGCGCATCGCGGCGAGGTCGACGACGGCGGGCACGCCGGTGAAGTCCTGCATCAGCACCCGGGCGGGCGTGAAGGCGATCTCCTTGCTCGGCTCGGCCTTGGCGTCCCAGGAGGCCAGCGCCTCGACGTCCGGAGCAGTGACCGAGCCGTTTCCCTCGGTGCGAAGGAGGTTCTCGAGCAGCACCTTCAGCGAGAACGGCAGGCGCGCGACGTCGTATCGCTGCTGCAGCGCGTCGAGCCTGAAGATCTCGTAGTCGCGCTCGCCGACGCTGACGGTTGCCTTCGCTCCGAAGCTGTTTTCTGACATTCGACCTCCTGCCGTGGCGACTCTGAGCGGACTGCCCGCAGTCTCGCAGAGTCGCTGCGGCGATCGGTCTCGAGCGAGTCGCCCTCGGGGCCTGCCTTCAGCCCCGTGTGACGCGGCCCTTGCCCTGTCGCTTGGAGCGCAGCAGAGCCGTGTCGCAGGCGGCGAGCAGCTCGTCGGTGCTCATCGGAGGCTGCCACTGGGCGACGCCGATCGAGGCCGAGACGCCTTCGCCGGTCCCGTAGGAGTGGAGCTCGTGCAACCGCTCGAGCGCCCGCGAGGCGGCCGCCGCGGCGCTTTCGAGCTCCGCGTTGGGCAGGATCACGACGAACTCGTCGCCTCCGTAGCGTGCCACGCGGTCGAAGGCCCGGAACTCGCCGACGAGCGCACGGACGACTTCTCGCAGCATCGCGTCGCCTGCCGGATGGCCGTGGTCGTCGTTGACCTGCTTGAAGTCGTCGAGGTCGATCAGCAGGCACGAGAGCGGACCGCCGGTGCGCATCGCCCTGCCGATCTCCTCGTCCAGGCGCCGACGCATCGCGCGGTGGTTCAACGAGCCGGTGACGGCGTCCGTGCCCGCCTCCGAGCGGGCCCGCACGAGCGCGAGCGCCGTCGCTCCCTGCTCCACGAGTGTCCGCGCCAGATCGATCGATGCCGACTCGTAGATCTCGGAGACGCGCCTCACGAGCATCACCACGGCCTCGACCTCCGCGCGCTCGACGACGGGCAGCAGCAGCACGCAGCTCATCTCGCCGGTGGCCGTGAGGCGCGGCACGCTGGCGGCGAATTCCTCTGCGTCGGCCGCCAGGAAGCTGCGCCGCGTGCGTGCAACCCAGCTGACTCCCGGCGGGCGCTCGGCGCGCGGCGACAGGTAGCTCAGCCTCCCCTCCCCCTCCAGCAGGTAGACGTCGACGATGTCGTCGGCCGCCCCGTCCTCGGCGAGGTGGTGGACGTGCACCTCCTCGGCACCTGGCACCTCGAGCAGCTCACCGGCGAGCGCCCGGAAGATCGCGTCGGCGTCGCCCGATCCGTCAGCCAGCGCCGTGAGGCGCCTGATGCCGCTCAGCAGCCGCTGCATTCCCCCAGACGACGTAGAGGCATCCTTACCCGATACGACATCCATAACAGCAATTTACGGCATAAAGCGGCCCCTGTGACACGGCCGCGGAAACTTCTTGTTCGCTAGGTGCATGTGTTCGGGGGTCGAGCAGGCCGCCGAATGAGGGGTGCCGCGGCGGCGGTCGCCATCCCGATCATGCGCTCGGGCCTCCAGACGCTGCGAGGGCGGCCGCTGGGCCGCCCTCGCAGACGATGAGACGATTGACTCTCTTCGGCGGACTGCTAGTGGAACGTAGCGCTCGTGAAGGACACCGAGTTGTGGCCGTGCTTCGGCACGAAGCCGACCCGGACCCGCAGTTTCAGCGGTTTGCCGTGGCGCCTGCCGGCACCCGACAGGGGCACCTTCAGCGACACGAGCTGGCGGGCTTTGCTGGCTCGCTTGAACACCTTCACGAGGTTGCCTCCGCCGGCGCTCACCCGTCCGGCGGCGGGCACCCTCACGGTCAGGAACAGGTTCTTCCCGACGACCTTGTGGCCGACGATCTGAACGCCGCAGCCGTTCACGGAGATGATCGTGTTCTGTTTGATCGTCTTCCCGTTCTGGGCCGTGAGCGTCGTGGGCATCACCAGCGGCTTCGCGCACAACCCACCGAATGCCGCCAGGGCGCTGTGCGCGCCGATCGGCAGGGCAACGGTGGCGCTCTGGATCGGGACATCGGGCGTCGACGCGAAGGTCGTCGTCGTGATGCCGTTTTTGATGAACGTGTTCCCGACGAGGATCACGCGCAGGTGACTGGTCTTTTCTTCCAATACCAGGTCCAGGTCGGGGAATGAGGCCCCGGCGTGCGATACCAGGATCGCCGCGCCTGCCAGCGGCGACGGGAGCGTCGGGGTCTTGACCGTCGCGCCGCC
>DASWFM010000234.1:0-4357 GCA_036394235.1 Solirubrobacteraceae bacterium
CGACCGCCTCACGCCCGGCCCCCGCCAGCCGGGCTCTGAGTGCCGGATCGACACGCAGCTCGCGGAGCCTCGCGGCGAGCGCCTCGCTGTCCCCCTCGGGGAACGTCAAACCGCCCCCCGTCAGGCTGATCAGCCACGGGATCTCGCCCGAGTCCGAGCCGACTACGGGGACGCCGCACCACAGCGCCTCGATGATCACGCGGCCGAACTGCTCCTTCCAGGTGGAGGTCGTGCGGGAGGGCAGCACGAGCACGTCCAGCTGAGCGTAGGCGGAGGCCATCTGGTCGTGGCTGAAGCCGTCGAGCACCCTCACGGCGGAGCCCGGCACGGGCTGCCCCTCTAGCGCGGGGCGCAGCTCACCGTTGCCGATCAGCAGGAGCTCGACCGGCGAGGGGAGACGCCGTACCGCCGCGAGCAGGTCGTATAGGCCCTTGCTCTCGATCAGCCGGCCTGCGTAGCCGACCGTGAAAGCTGCCCGCCCACCCCGCTCGTGATGGCCGGGCACCATCGGCCAGCCCGGAACAGCCGGCGGCGCCAGCGCCACCTCGCCCGCCGCGCCCCACTCCCGGGCAAGCTCCGCTGCCGTCGCCGAGCGGGCCGCGACGAAAGCAGCATCGCGCAAGACCCGCGCTCGCAGGTGCCGCACCGCCGCGGGCAGCCGCCGGTCGATGTTCTCGTAGGACTGCACCCCAAAGGGGATGCCGCGACGGCGCAGCGCCCGCCCCCATTGCGCTGCGGCGAGCGCGTACGGCTCGGCCTCGAGAAACGCGACATCGGGTGCGACCCGAGCGCAGATCGCGCCGCAGCGCGCCAGGTAGATGTGGCGCTGGGGGCGTCCCGGCAGCGCGACGGGGACCGGTATCAGCGCCCCCTCGAGCCCCGGCAGCGCCCGGGGTGTGACCTTGCTGCTCGAATACTCGTGGCGCCAGCTCCTCGGCACCACGATCTTCACCTCCCAGCCTCGCTGCTGAAGCTCGCGGTAGACCTCCTGGTTGACGTCCACGACAGCCGGGTGACTCACCACGAGGACGCGCACCGCGGCATCGTTGCACGGTGAACGGGACCATGCGGTCGTTCGCTTTAGCGCGACCTTACGAGTACCCTTAATGTGGCCTGCGGGGGCGCTGGCAGCGGCCTTGGACCGACCAAATCGACGAGCCATGAACGAGACCACTGACGCCAGCGCGATGTTCGCGCCTATCTGGAGGCGCCGCTGGCTTATTCTGACGGTCGGCGTCCTCGTCGCCGCCGGCACGTACTTCTACTACAAGCACCAGAAACCGACCTATCAGGCGACGACCCAGGTCTATCTCGCCGCGGGGTCCGAAGAACAGGTCTCGCTGAACGGCACCGCGGTCACCGGCAAGAAGGCCTCGGCACCCGAACCGACCGCCCAGGCGGTCCTGATCAACTCGGCGATCATCCGCTCCACGGTCCGCCAGCAGCTGCGTACGGAGCGAGGCACCCGCGCCGGGCGCACGGCGCTGTCGGGGAAGGTCAGGGCCAAGGCTTCCGAAAAGAGCCCCTTCATCACGATCACATCGGAAGCCAAGAGCGCCGCGGGCGCAGCGCTGCTCGTGAACCTGACGGCCCAGACCTACGCGAGGCGCCAGAACGGCAAATACCACCGCGCGATCGAATCGGCGATCGCCCTCGCCCGCCGTCAGGTACGCCGCATCGAAGCCAGCGCGGAAACGCGAGCCGCCGAAGCGACGCAGCCGGCGAAAGGCTCCAAAGGCGCCAGCTCGGCCCCCGTCAAGGGCAAAGGATCGAGCGCCTCGGTCGCCCTGCAAACCGCGAACCTGGTCAGCAAGATCAACCAGCTCGAAAATGACCTGTCGATCGTGAATGTGCGGCAGGTGAACCCCGTCAAGCCGAAAGCCGTCAAGCAGCTCTCGGCGTCGCCGAAACGCAACGCGATCTTCGGCTTCGTCGTCGGCCTGCTCCTCGCCTCGTTCGTCGCCTACGCCCTCGCCCGGCTCGACAACAGGCTGCGGTCCCTGGCCGAGATCGAAGCGGCCTTCGAGACCGAGATCCTGACCGCGCTGGCCGCTGTGCGCCGACCGATCGTCTTCGCCGACGGCGAGCTGCGGCCCTCCAAGCAGCTTCGCGAGGCGCTCGAGCGCTTGCACACGAGCCTCCAGTTCGGCGGCGTTCAGCGGCCCGACGGACAGGGAAGCCCTCGCAAGATCCTGTTTCTCAGCGCCAACTCGGGTGACGGCCAGTCGACGACGATCGCGGGGCTCGCGCTGGTGCAGCGCGACGCCGGCCAGGCGAGCACGATCGTCGAGTCGGACCTCCGTCGCCCCACGCTGTCGCGGCTGCTTGGTCTCGAGCCGAAGCCCGGCCTTGCGGCGGTTCTCGCCGGCCAGCTCGCTCCCCAGGAAGCTCTGCAGGGTGTCGGCGGCCGCACTCCTCACCTGCCGCCGACCGAGCTCGGCGCCGCCGGCGGTCCGGTGGCTGTTGCGCACACTCCTGTGACGGGCTCGGCGTCGGTGCTCGTCGGGGAACCTGTCGGCAACCCGCAGGCGCTGCTGTCGAGCGGCGCGATGGAGGAAACGTTGCGAATCCTCGGCGGGTTCTCCGACTACGTGCTGATCGACGCGCCGCCGCCACTCGAGGTCAGCGACGCGATGCCGCTGCTGCACCTGGCGGACGCGATCGTCATCGTCGCGCGCGTCGGCCAGACGCGAGAGTCCTCGGCACGGCGGCTCGTTCAGCTGCTCGCCCGTACGCCCAGCGCTCCCGTGCTGGGGGTCGTCGCCAACGCCGCATCTCCGAAAGACATCGAGAAGTACGGCTTTTCGACATACAGCGGACGGAGCTGGCGCAGCAGGGTCTCATGAGCACACGCACACCGCCATCCATCGGCAGGCTGGGAGGCCCGCATCCGGTGGTCCGCGGGCGACGCCTACACGACCTGCTTCTGGCCGCGTTGACGGGCCTGATCCCGCTCGCCCTCGGCCTGGCGATCACGCTCTCGAGTCCCCGGCCGAACTGGCTGCTGATCTTCGGCATCCTGATCGGCCTCGCGCTCGTCGCCGGGCTGCTCCTCAGCCGCCGCTATGACGTGACGCTGACGCTGCTTGCGCTGTACCTCGGTCTGATCGACGGGCCGGTGAAGCTCGAGAGCGCGAGCAAAGCGAGCTCGGGCGTGCGTGACGTGCTGATCGTCGCGATCGCGCTGGGCATGATCATGCGGCTGGTGGCGAGCAAAGACCGCGTACGCCTGCCGCCGCTCAGCGGCTGGGTCGTGGCGTTCGTGGGGATAGTCCTGGTCGAGGCACTGAACCCGTATACGCACGGGATCCTGAAGGTGATCGGCGGCTGGCGCCAACTGCTCGAGTGGGTCCCCTTCTTCTTCTTCGGCTACATGGTCATGCGCTCGAACAAGCGCTTTCGCCAGTTGTTCATGCTGCTCGGGGCGATCGCGCTGCTGAACGGCGTCGTCGGCGCGATCCAGGCGCACATCAGCACGGGCTCGCTCGCCTCCTGGGGACCAGGCTACGCCGGTCTCGTCCACGGCGGTCATGAAGGCACCGGGCTGACGGCCCGCACGTACAAAAGCAACGGCGTGACGCATGCACGCCCGCCCGCTCTCGGCTCGGACTCCGGGTTCGGCGGTGGCGTCGGCGTGCTCGCTCTGCCCGGGCTGCTGGCGCTGCTGGTCGCGGGCAAGGTGCGCCGGCGATGGCTGGTCGTGCTGTTCGCGTTGGGGGCGCTGCTCGGCATCGCGACGGCGGCCTCGCGAACATCGGTCGTCAGCGCGATCGTCGTGCTGATCAGCTTCGGGGGGTTGTCGCTGCTGGCGGGAATCCGGGTCGGACGCGCCTTCACGGTGCTCGTGACGATCCTTGCGCTGGCGGTAGGGGTCGCGACGGTGCTGGTGGGCGTCGAAGGCTCCGGGATCTTCGCGCGACAGGAATCGCTGACCAGCTCTGAAGTGCACGGGGCCGGCGCGAAGGAACGCAACCTCGCTGAGATACCGTCTGACATCGCGCGCGCGCCGCTCGGGGTCGGCCTCGGGACATCCGGGTCGGTCGGCGGCTTCGGCGGTTCCTCGAAGGTCGAACTGGAAGGAGAAAAGGTGACGGGCGGCTCGGCATACACCCTGCTCTGGAAGGAAGCGGGCGGCCCCGGGCTGCTGATCTGGATCGGCCTGACCCTGAACGTGATCCTGCTCGCAGTGACGAGGCTCAGGAAAGTCAGGGACGTCGAGCTCCGTACCTACCTGCTCGGCCTGATCGTGGCGTTCATCGCGCTCACCGTCCAGGGCCTGTCGGGTCCGACGTTGGCGGTGACGATCGGCGCCTTCCTGTGGTTCGTGCCCGGGGTGATCTCCTACTGGCTCGCCGGT
>DASWFM010000235.1:0-6962 GCA_036394235.1 Solirubrobacteraceae bacterium
GACCAGTGCCGCGACGTACTTCACCCCGGCTGGCGGCTTCCTCACGCGCCCCTTCGGATACGAGGTCGACCAGCCCGTCGGCTCGCTGCTCTCCGCCTACCTGTCCGAGTACACGCTCGGATCGCCGTATCCCGACACGCACTGGGGCAAGCAGCCGCAAGGCGCCGCCGCGGAGAAGCTGATCTCAGAAGCGATCGCCGCGACCGAACCCGCGAAAGCCAAGGAACTGTGGCACGAGTGCCAGAAGGCGCAGTTCGACGAAGGCGGCTACCTTGTCTGGGGCAACCTGCCCTACGTCGATGCGGCCGCCAACAACGTGCGCGGCCTCACCGCAGGCGCGGGCTTCAGCTACAACAACTGGCGTTTGCAGGACGGCTGGCTGGCGTGACCGCGGGCGCGTACCGCCGCAGCTGAGCTGGCGCGAGGGTCACAATGGCGGCCGTACCCGACGTCCTCACAACACCCGGAGCCCCACCGGTGCCGCCGATCGTCCCGGCGGTGCCCGCCGGGACACGCCACCCGATCGCGCAGTTCGTAGCACGCCGGCTGGCGACCGGACTGCTCACGCTGCTCGTCGTCACGGTGCTCATCTTCCTGGCGACGAACATCCTGCCCGGCAACGCTGCAACCGTCGTGCTGGGGCGCAACGCGACACCCGCGCGCGTACAACGGCTGGACGAACGCCTCAACGTCGATCACTCGGTCCTCTGGCGCTACACCCATTGGCTCGGGAACGCCGTCCAGGGCGACTTCGGCAACTCCGCGATCGCAGAGGCCGAGTCGCGTCCGAACGCATCGATCAGCTCCTCGATCGGCAGCCCGCTCCGCAACAGCTTCATCCTCGCGGGCCTCACGACCATCCTCCTGATCCCGCTCACGCTGGTGCTCGGAACGCTCGCGGGCATCTTCGCCGGCCGCCGGCTCGATAACGCGATCTCGTTCCCGGCGCTCGTGATGGGCGGGCTGCCCGAGTTCGTCATGGGAACGCTGCTGATCTACATCTTCTTCGACAAGCTCCACTGGCTTCCGCCGGTCGCGCTGCTCAGCCCCGGGGAGTCGCCGTTCTCCAACCCGGAAGCCCTCGTGCTGCCGATCCTCACCCTGCTCGCGGTCGCGGTGGGCGCGGGCGTGCGCCAGGTCCGCGCCGGCATGGCCGACGTGCTGCAGCGCGAATACGTCCACTTCGCCAGGCTCAACGGCGTCTCGAACCGCCGCGTCCTGTACGCATATGCGCTGCGAAACGCCCTCGCCCCGAGCGTTCAGATCATCGCCCAGAACCTGCAGTACCTCGTCGGAGGCATCATCATCGTGGAGAGCGTCTTCGCCTACCCCGGCATCGGCACCTATCTGGTCAACGCCGTCACGAGTCGTGACGTCACGGAGGTGCAGGCCGCCGCGAGCGTGCTCGCGGCCCTCTACATCGTCATCAACCTGCTTGCCGACCTCGCCGTGGTGCTGCTCGTTCCGAAGCTCCGCACGGGAGACGCCCGGTGAGCGTCGCCGTGCCCGCACGGGCCCCGCACACCGCACGCCGACCGCGGCTCCTGACGAGCAGCTGGAGCGGCAAGATCGGCCTCGGCCTGCTCGCGCTCGTGATCGCACTGGCGGTGCTCGGCCCGCTGCTCGCTCCGCACAGCGCCATCGCTCCGGTCGGCATTCCCGGCGAAGGTCCCACCGGCGCCGCGCCACTCGGCCTCGACTACCTGGGCCGCGACGTCCTCAGCCGGCTGCTCAGCGGCGGTCGCTCGACGCTCCTGCTGGGCGGCGCCGCGACGCTGCTGACCTACCTCGTCGGTGTCACCGTCGGTCTCGTCGCGGGCTACGCGCGCTCGATCGCCGATCCGCTGCTGATGCGCACCGTCGATGTCTTCCTTTCGTTCCCAGCCCTGCTCGTGATGCTGCTGTTCGTAACCGCATTCGGCGGTGGGCGCGGCGTGCTCGTTGCGGCTGCCGCGCTCGTGTTGTTCCCCGGCGTCGCGCGGATCGTCCGCACCGCCACGCTCGAGGTGTCCGGCAAGGGCTACGTGGAGGCCGCCGTCGCCCGCGGCGAGCGCACCTCCGCGGTGCTCTCGCGCGAGATCCTGCCGAACATCGTCTCGCCGATCGTCGCCGACATCGGCATCCGCTTCAGCTGGTCGATCATCCTCATCGCCAGCGTCAACTACCTCGGCCTCGGCCTGAAACCGCCGACCGCCGACTGGGGCCTGATGATCTCCGAAAACCGCTCGATCATCTCGACCAACCCATTGGCCCTGCTCGCGCCCGGAGCGATTCTCGCGATCCTGATCATCGCCGTGAACCTCATCGGCGACGCGTACCTCCGCGGGCGCGGCCGGCACGGTGACGCGCGATGAGCGCGGAGGCACTGCGTGCGAGGAACGTCCGCATCGAGCTCTCGAGCGGGGACGCCGTCATCGACGGAGTCGACCTCCAGGTGGCGCCCGGCGAGGTGCTCGGCCTCGTCGGCGAGTCGGGCTCCGGCAAGACGACAACGGCTCTCTCGATCTTCGGCTACACGGCGCCGGGCTTGCGCATGACCGCCGGCGAGTTCGCGCTCGCGGGCCGTGAGCTCCTCGACCGCGCTGCCTTCGCCGCGGCGCGCGGGCGGCTCGTCTCCTACGTCCCGCAGAGCCCGGGCACCGCCCTGAACCCCTCGCTGCGGGTCGCGACGGCGATAACCGACATGATCGCCGGCGAGCACCACGATCCGCAGGCGGCCTACCCGCTGCTCGAGCGCGTCGGCCTGCCCGCGGACCGCGAGTTCGCCCGACGCTACCCGCATCAGCTCTCCGGCGGGCAGCAGCAGCGCGTCTGCATCGCCGCGTCGCTCGCGTCCGAGCCGGCGCTCGTCGTTCTCGACGAGCCCACCACCGGTCTCGACGTGGTCACGCAGGACCGCATCCTGGCCGAGCTGCTGCGCCTGCGCGAGGAGCAGCAGGTCGCGATGCTCTACATCACCCACGATCTCGCCGTCGTCGCGCAGATCGCCAGCAGGATCGCCGTGATGTACGCCGGTCACATCGTGGAGCAGGGGCCGACGGCGGAGATCCTGCACCGCCCCCGCCACCCGTACACGCGCGGCCTCATCGAAGCGACGCCCGATCACCGCCGGCCGCGTCTGCTCGGCGCGATGCCCGGCATCCAGCCCGGCGTAGGCGAGCGCGTCGCGGGCTGCCCGTTCGCGCCGCGCTGTCCTCAGCGGACCGACGCCTGCGAGCAGGCGCTGCCGCCGCTCGAGCCCGCGGCGGACGGGCACGACGTGCGCTGCATCCACTGGCGCGGCACGCCGGCCGTCGAGTGGGCCGTGCTCGAGCCCGCCCGGACGGCCGCCGAGGAGGCAGAGGGCCGGCCGATCCTCGCCGTCGAGGACCTGCGCGCCGAGTACCGCTCGAACCGCACGACGCATGTCGCCGCGCAGGACATCTCGTTCACGCTGCCGGCGTGCGGCTCGATTGCGCTGGTGGGCGAGTCAGGCAGCGGCAAGACGACCATCGCGCGCACGATCGCCGGCCTTCACGGCGTCTCCTCGGGACGGGTGCTGCTCGACGGGGAGCCGCTGCGCAGCGAGGCGCGCAAGCGGACCGTCGAGCAGCGCCGGCGTATCCAGCTCGTGTTCCAGAACTCAGCCGAGGCGCTCAACCCGAGGCACACCGTCGCCTCGTCCATCGCGCGCCCGGTCAGCGTGCTCGGCGGTGCGGACAGGCGCGCCGCCGCGGGCGAGGTGACACGCCTGCTCGAAGCCGTGCGCCTGCCCGCGCGCGTCGCCGGACGCTATCCGCACGAGCTCTCCGGAGGCGAGCGCCAGCGGGTCTCGATCGCGCGCGCCCTGGCGGCGAAACCCGACGTGCTCGTCTGCGACGAGATCACCTCGTCCCTGGACGTCTCCGTGCAGGCCGTCGTACTGGAGCTGCTGCGTGAACTGCGCGCGGAGCTGAGCCTGGCGATCATCTTCATCTCACACGATCTCGGCGTCGTGGCGACGATCTCCGAGCGCGTGATCGTGCTCCAAGACGGCCGCATCTGCGAGCGGGGCTTGACCAGCGACGTCCTGCGCTCGCCGCAGGATCCGTACACGCAGCACCTGCTCAGCGCGGCGCCGAGCCTCAGCGACGCGATCGAGAACTGGGACCGACTGGACACTGTGTCTAGTCTCGGATAGGATCGGAGACCGCCGTGATCGACATCGACCTCAGCTCGCTGATCCCGGATGGCCTGCCCGACGGCAGGGAAGCCGTCGAGGAGGGCAGGGCGATCGGCGCCGCCCTCGAGCGCGCGCCATCCATGTACCTGGAGGAGAAGGGCTTTCGCTCGGAGATGGAGTACCGGCGCCACGCCCGTGAGAACGGCATCGCCTCGACCTGCATGAACCTCGGCCTCGCGACGTGGCCGGAGACGCGCGAGGCGCTGGGGCTGATCTACGAGGACGCGCTCAGTCGGGGCGTCCGTCCGCCCGACCGGTTCAACCTCCTGGCCGAGCGACGCATGGGACTGCCCAAGGAGCTGCGTGCAACCGCCCCGCAGGAGACCGGCCCCGCGCTGTGGAGCGAGCAGGACTGGTGGGAGCTCACGCACACCGTCCCGATCCAGCCCGAGTCGGCGGACAACAGCATCGGCGGGCCCGGCTCCCTGGACAACGTCCTCGACGCGCTCAGCGTCGGCGTCACGTACGTCGGCACCTTCAGCCAGTACACATGGCGCTGGCCCTATTGGGACGACGAGGTCGCGCAGACGATGGCCTTGCTGAAGGCCGTCGGCGTGCTCGCGGCCGTCCGCGAGGAGGGCGTGTGCTTCGACACCTACCTCGAGGACGGCTACCCGGGGGTGTTCCGCGACTACGCCAACTACGTCGGCTGGGCGATGCTCGAGCGGTTCATCGCGCGCGAGCTGTGCGGCGCCGAGTTCTCGATCAGCTGGGGCGGGCTGACCACGGACCCGATCACGAAGTCGGCGATGACGCTCGCCCTGAGCGACGTCAACGAAGGCGTCCCCTGCGCCTTCGTCCAGGGCGACACGATCGGGAACACCTCCGACATCGAGAGCAACTTCGCCGTGATGAGCAGCGATGTCCTGTTCATGAAGCTGCTGGACCGCCACTACCGCCTCGGCGGCGCCCCGATCGCCGTGCCGGTGACAGAGACGCAGCGGATTCCCAGCTGGCAGGAGGTCGCAACGGTCCAGACCGTCAGCAGGCGCCTGGAGGCATATGCGGAGATGGTCGCTCCCACGATCGATTGGTCGCACATCGAGTCGCTCCGCGACACGCTGCTGGAGGGCGGACGCCGGTTCTTCGAGAACGCGAAGAGCACGATGCGCGCCGCCGGCATCGGCCTCGAGGACCCGGCCCGGATCCTGTTCGTGCTCAGGCGCCTGGGCCCGCAGGCATGCGAGGAGCTGTTCGGTGCCGGCGAGATCGACCCGAGCTATCCGGGCGGACGCAGGCCTGTCATGGAGACAGACCTGGTGCGCCAGACGATGGACGAGCGCGCGCGGCTGCTCGAGAACCTCAGAGCCCGCGAGCGGGACCCCAAGCTGAGCGGGCGCAAGGTCGTGGTCAGCTCGACTGACGTCCACGAATTCGCCGAGTTCCTGCTCGTCTCCACGCTCTCGGCGGTGGGAATGGACGTAACCGACTTCGGCATCAATCGCGACCCGGAGGACATCGTCAAGGTCGCGATCGAGACAGACGCCGAGGCGGTGGTGGTGACGACACACAACGGGGTCGCACGGTCCTTCGCGGCGAAGCTCGACGAGGAGCTGCGCAGGGCCGGGATGAGTGACACGAAGATCTACATGGGCGGCGTGTTGAATGAGGACGTCGACGGCTCGGACATCCCGATCGACGTCCGCCGCGACCTCGCCCAGATCGGGGTCAGCACCCCCGAGAACATCGAGCAGCTGATCAGCGAGCTCGGCACACGGGGGCGTCCCGTCACGACGGCGTGACCGCCGCCGTCCTCGCCGATTTCGGCAGCACCTTCACGAAGGTGACGCTCGTCGAGCTCGGCAGCGGCCGGCTGATCGGCAGTGGCCAATCGCCCACCACCGTCGACAGCGACGTGATGCGAGGGTTCCATGCCGCGCTGCGGGAAGCGCGCTCACACGCCGATGAGCCCGTCGAGCTTGGCCCGAAACGCGCCGCGTCGAGCGCCGCCGGCGGCCTGCGAGTTGCAGCCGTCGGGCTCGTCGAGGACCTGACGGCGGCGGCGGCGCGGCAGGTCGCGCTGAACGCCGGCGCGATCGACACGCACACCGTCGTCGCCTGCAACCGCGAGATCGCAGCCGCCGTGAGCCATGAGCTCGGTGAGGGAGGGCGTCGCGTCGAGGTGGTCGCCAACGTCATGCCGCAGATCGGCGAGCTGAACGTCGAGCCGGCGCGGGCCGCGATCTCGGAGGCTTTCGTGCGCCACGTCATCCGCGGCAAGGGCCTGACCACCGCGCCCGAGTTCTACCGTGACGTGATCATGCCGACGCCGGAAGCGGTCCTCCAGGCCACGAGGCTGGTGGCGGAGGCGGCCGGCGGCGTCGCCGTGGTGGACATCGGCGGCGCGACGACCGACGTGCACAGCGCCACCAGGGAGCTGACCGGAACGCCCGGCGTAGAAGGCCCTCTGCTCCCCACGTTGCCCGTCCTGCGAACGGTGCAGGGCGATCTCGGCCTGCGCTCGAACGCGATCTCCGTGCTCGACACCGACCGGGAGTGGCTGGTGCAGCGGCTCGACGAGGCGACGCTGAGGGAGGCCACCGAGAGGCGCTGCGAAGAACCGGGCCTGATCGCCGCCTCTCGCGCCGAGTGGAACCTCGATGAGGCGCTCGCGACCTCTTGCAGCTACCACGCGCTGAGGCGCCACTGCGGACGGCTGTCGGTGATCTCCGGCCCGGGACAGGCGGCGCGAATTCGAACGGACGGCCCGGACCTGCGCGAGGTCCGCCTGCTGATCGGTACCGGCGGGATCCTGGTGCGC
>DASWFM010000236.1:0-2998 GCA_036394235.1 Solirubrobacteraceae bacterium
GACGAGCCGGGCTTCCCACGCCCAGGGCTTTCGCCGACGACGCCGGGACCAGCCCGGGGCGCGCCTCCGCCGAGGAGGCCAATTTGCGACCTCTTCGGGGGGCGCCTCACGACGAGGCCGGCGTCAGGGCAGCGGCGCGGCGACGAAGGTCCGCACCTTGGTCCCCTTCGGCCCGCCCGTGCTGCTGAGTTTGAATTCGTACTGGACGGTTTCGAGCGGTTTGCCTTCAAACCGGTTGAAGAAGCGTCCGTCGAGGCCGCTCAGGGTGATCGTTTCGGCGCTGGCTTTCCGTCGTTCGCCTTCGGCTTTGACGACTTCGGTCGGTTCCGAGGCCGCGATGCCGCGAGCTTCGCTTTCATGGCGTGCCGCGACCTGTGCCTCCATCTGGAAGCCTGCGTCTTCTTCGGTCAGGTGCAGTTGTTCGCCTTTCTCGGCCCCGCCGAGGACCCAGCCGGTGACGGGCGAGCACCTCCCGCCGTCGCAGCGCAGCCAGCGGTATTCGTAGGTGAGCGGAGGCGTGCCGCTCCAGTTCCCGGGGAAGGCTTCGAGGTACTGGCCGACGTAGATGCCGCCCCTGGCCTTTATCCGTTCCCCTTCGACGTATTCGTAGGCGCGCACGAGCGGCTGGGTTTCGTTGACGGGCGGCGTGCCGGCTTCTTCGATGACTTCTTCTTCTTCTTCAGCGCCTTCGGAGAGTTCTGTGGTCACGGAGTGTTCCCAAACCCTGACCGCCACTTTGGTCGACTGTTCGCCGGGCAGCTGCCATTGCAGCTTGGCCGATCGCGAACCCGGTTCGACATTCACCACCGGCAGAGGCGGTGTGCCCCGGCCGCCGACGATCACGGACATGCCCTTCTGGTTGGCCGAGACCGCTCGCACGTCTTCGAGCCCCGGGACGGCGTGCCAGACGCGGCCGTAGCACGGGCCTGCGAAGCCCATTTCGCCGCCTTCGTTTTCGCAGATGGGGCCGATGCCGAGCGTGCCGTAGCTGTTGCTCCCCACCGTGTAGACGCGCCCGTCGCTGCCGAGCACACCCGTGAAGCCGACACCCGCGGCGACTTCTACTGCGGAGATCCCAGTGGGCAGGGCGATCGGCGTCGCGTAGCGATCACAGGGCCACGTGCCGCCGCCTTTCGGGTCTTCTTTGCCGCACGTCCCGGTCAGCGGTCCGAGCTGGCCGGTGGTGTTGTTGCCCCAGCCCACCAGGGTCCCGTCTTCGAGCACGGCCAGTCCGAAGTTGTAACCCGCCGCGACGCGGACGACATGCTTGAGCGATTCCGTGGCGCTGACCATCACCCGGCCCGGCCGGGTCCATGTTGTATGCGGTCCAGGTTCTAGCGTCTGCCCGAGCTGGCCTTTGCTGTCGTTGCCCCACGTGAGGACTTCGCCGCCGTCAAGCCGCGCCAGCGTCATCTGGTAGCCGGTGCTGATCTGCGCGACTTCTTTGAGCGGCCGTTCGGTCGTGCCTTCCAGTTCCATCACGGTGGTCGGCGTCTTCGCGCAGGCGATCCAGCCGATTTCGGTGGAGCACATGTGGGCGACTTCGCGTTTCCCGGATTCTTCGGCAGCTTTGCGGGCTTCGACTTCGCAGGTCGTCCGTGTCATGCATTCTTCCGGCCAGGGGATGCTGAGCTGGCCGACGTCATTGCGCCCCCAGCCCTCGACCTGGCCGCCCGGGAGCAGGGCGTATTGCGCACCGCCGCCGGAGGAGACCGCGACGGCGCCCGCTCCGTCGAGCGCTTTCACGTCTTTCGGAACGAGCTGGTTTTCGCCCGTGTACTTTTCGAAGCCGCCGTGGCCGTTGCCGAGGATGGCGAAGGCGTTGTTGCCCCAGGCTTTGACGGTGCCGTTGTTCATCAATGCCGACGAGTACTCGCCGCCGCTGGACGTTGCTTTGACGCCGCTCAGGCCGCTGACCGAGACATGGGTCTTGCCCTGTTCCCACGTCGCCTGGCGCCCGCCGTAGCCGAGCTGACCGTTGGCGCCGGCGCCGGCTGCCGTGAGCGTCCCGTCTTCATGCAGCCACAGCGTGAAGCCGTTGCCCTGCGAGAGCGCCACGAGATGGTTCTCGCCTTCGGCCGTGACCGGGCGTTCTTCCCAGAGGGCCCGGTACTGGGTGCCGAGCGCGCCGCGCCAGTCTTCGCCCCAGCCCGCTGCGAAGTTTTCCACTGGGCCCAGCACATTCGGCGTGGCCGTCGAGCTCGCGGTCGCCGTGCCGAGGCTGTTGGTCGCCGTCACCACCACCTTGATCCTGTTGCCCACGTCACGCCCGGTGAGCGGGTAGCTGGCGCCAAGGGACTTGGGGACACTGAACGATACGCACGACCCTTCGCCGCTGCAGCTTTCCCACTTGTATTCGTATTCGATCGGTTCGAGTCCCTTCCAGGTGCCGGTGCTCGCGTGCAGCGTCCCGCCCAGGCGCAACGCGCCGGTGATCGCGGGGAAGTCGAGGGCGACGGGCGGCCCCGGGGTGACCGTCGCAGTGGGCAGGGAGCGTGCGGTCCCGGTACCCGCGGGGTTCGTGTCGGAGACGGCGGCCCTCAGGGTGTCGCCGACGTCAGCAGGCGCGACGACGTATTCCGCGTTGGTCGCGCCGCTGATCGCGCTGCAGCGTCCCGCGGGTGTGCAGCGTTCCCACTTGTAGCCGTACGCGGTGGCCGGCGTGCCGCTCCACGTGCCCGTGCTGACGCTCAGCAGCTGCCCTTCGACGGCGCGGCCGGAGATCACGGGCAGAGCCGTGTTTTTCGGCGGCGCGGCGGCCACGGGCACGGTCTTTTCGGAGGTCGCTTCGGTCGAGCCGGCGGAGTTGCTGGCGGTGACGATGACACGGATCTGGGAGCCGATGTCGATGAAGCGGAGCTTGTATTCCGAGGTGGTCGCGGAAACGATGTTGGCGCATTCGGTTTCCGGTTCGCAGCGCTGCCATTGGTAGGTCCAGACCAGCGAGCCCCCGGTCCAGGAGCCCTTTTTCGCTTTCAGGGTGACGCCTTCCTTCGGC
>DASWFM010000237.1:0-2341 GCA_036394235.1 Solirubrobacteraceae bacterium
CACCTGCGCCCGCCACACCGGACAACACCGAGTCACGCGAGACAGAACAGCCAGGGAGTCGGCACTCGTGCCCCTGTACCGCGTGACAGCGCTTCGCGCCATGAGCCCGTACAGAACCTGTACATCGGGTGCGTGCGTACCGCCCCGGCGCTCAGGTCCTCCGCCCCCGCCTGAAGCGGTCCCGTGCCGGGTCCTGGGTCACGCACACTGGTCGTCCCATCCCCTCTCGCAACGAACTCAAGAAGCCGGATCCGTTCTCCATGCGGCGGCCATGCATCAGCCAACACCGCGGGTCGCAAGCCCAATACGACCACGACGACCGCCAAGTGTGTACACTCTGTCTCGGAGGTGAAGATGCGGATCTTCCCTGCCCTGGCGGTACTGACCTTGTGCGTGTCCGTCGTCCCGTTCGCGTGGGGCGACAAGAAGCTCGACGACGTGATCGCCAAGGCGGAAGCCCAGCTCGCCAGAGGCAAGGAGGACGAAGCCATCAAGATCCTGCAGAAGGCAGCCGCGCAGGCACCTCGCGACGCAGAACCGAAGCTTGCGCTCGCGCGTCTGTTCCTGAGGCTGGGCAAGGTGGATGAGGCCAGCAACGCCCTCGGCGATGCCGAGCTGGCCTCCGGCGCGCCGCCGACCGTGCGCGCGCGCCTCCTTGCCGCCCGGTCCGCTCTCGTGTTGAGGGGCGGGACCGCAGCGGACTCCCTGACCCTCGCCCGGGAGGCAGTCGAAGCCGAGGCCGGGATGGACAGCCTGGCCGCCCTGGCCCGCGCCCAGGCTCGCCTCGGCGATCCCGCCGCCCGCCAGACGGCTGAGCGGGCCGCGCAAGCGGCGCCGTCATCCGCCGCCGCCCAGATCGCACGCGGCGAGGCCTTGCTAGCGGCACGGATGTTCCCCGACGCCGAGGCCGCATTCCAGCGCGCCTTATCGTTCGACGCACGCTCGGGCGCCGGAGCTGGGCTCGCAGTTGCCCTCGCTGCTCAGGGAAAGGCCACCCCGGCCCTCGAGGCGGCTCGGGCGGCCGTGCAGGCGGACACGCATTCCGGGGAAGCCCTAGCCGCGCTGGCCCTCGCTCAGCTGGCCAAGGATCCGCTCGACACGGCGAGCGAAGCCATGGCCGCGGTCCAACAGGCCGCCTTCCTCGAGCCGAAGAACCCGCTGGTCGAGTTCACCGTGGGACGCGTCTTCGAGAGCCGCGGGCAGCTCGCGGAGGCCGCGGGGGCTTACGCCAAGGCCGCGGGCCTCGACCCAACCTGGGCCACGCCGCCGGTCGCGGTCCTGGCGCTTCTCTTTCGGCAGGGTGACCCGACTGCCGCCCTTGCCGGCCTGCGCGTGCTGTCCGACGACCTTAAGTCCTCGGGAGAGGCGCAATGGCTGCTTGGCCGGCTCCTCCTGCGTAAGGAAGAGTGGCGCGGCGCCAAAGCGGCGCTCGACGTGGCCACCGCCGCCATGCCGGGTGTGGCCGAGGCGCAGGCGGCGCACGGCACGGCCGCCTACAACGCCGGCGAGCTCAAGCTGGCCGCGAACGCCTACGGCCGGGCGGTCGCGCTCGAGCCCGATAACCTCACCTATCTGTCGAACTACGGGCTGTTCCTCGGTTACGACGATCGACTGGACGAGGGCCTGGCCGTCCTGCTCAAAGTCACCGGACGGCCGGACGGTCAGGACGCGGGAGCGTTCATCAACCTCGGCTGGATCTACCGCCACTTCCGGCCGCCCCGCGTCACCGAGGCCGTGGCCGCCTACGAAAAGGCGCTCAAGCTCGAGCCCAAGAACGCCAAGGCGGCCCTGGGTGTGGCCCTCAGCTATCGCGCGGGTGGACAGTGGGCGCGCGCGGTCACCGCCTACGAGCGCGTGTCGCAGGTCAACCCCCGGCTCGACGGCGAGGCCATGCTGGGCACTTCGTGGTGCTACTTTCGCGCCCGCGACGACTACAAGGCCCGCTTCTTCGCCGGCCTGGCGGCGAAGGCGGGCGTGGACGTTGGCCCGCTCCGCAACGCGCTCCTGGGCTCGGCGAAAGCGGGGGCGGCGACGCTGAAGACAGCGGACGAACTCAACGAGCTCGCCCTCCAGCTCGACGAGAAGAACGCCGGCGAGCAGGCGCTCGCCGCTCAGCGACTGCTCGGCTTTGGCCGGCCTGCAGTACCCTACCTCGCCTCCGCACTGCGCCACAAGGACACCGCGATTGCGGTCCGCGAGACGATCGTCGCGGGCCTCGGCAAGATGGGGGCCGCCGCGCGCGCCGCTCTGCCGGAGCTCGACCGGTCGATCAAGGCCGGCCCGCGCGGGAGCGGCTCCGAGGCCTCGCCCGCGGAGAAAGCACGCGAGGCGAACCTGATTA
>DASWFM010000238.1:0-4158 GCA_036394235.1 Solirubrobacteraceae bacterium
CAACCTCGAATAGGAGCAGCTCATCAGTGCAGCCCACCGACCTGATCTGGATGAACGGAGATTTCGTCGCATGGGAGAACGCCAAGGTCCACGTCCTGACGCACGGCCTGCACTACGGCACCGGCGTCTTCGAGGGCGTCCGCTGCTACGACACCGAGCTCGGTCCCGCGGTGTTCCGCAACGCCGATCACGTCGAGCGGCTCTTGCGCTCGGCGGAGCTCTACTACATGCCGGTCCCATACTCGGCCGAGCAGATCCGCGCAGCGACGCTGGAGCTCGTAGCTCGCAACGGCCTGCGCTCCTGCTACATCCGCCCGATCGTGTTCCGCGGCTACGGCCAGATGGGGCTGAACCCGCTTGATTGCAACGTCGATGTGACGATCGCATGCTGGGAGTGGGCGACCTACCTCGGCGAGGAGGGGAAGGCCAACGGGATTCGCGCGAAGGTCTCCTCGTGGCGGCGGATCGGCCCGGACTCGCTGATCCCCCAGGCGAAGGCCTCGGGCCAGTACCTCAACAGCGTGCTCGCGAAGGTCGAGTCGATGAAGGCCGGCTACCAGGAGGCGATCCTGCTCGACGACCACGGCTATGTCTGCGAGGGCACCGGCGAGAACGTGTACCTCGTCCGCGAGGGCGAGATCGTCACGCCGGGCCAGAGCAACTCGATCCTCGACGGCATCACTCGCCGCTCTGTGATCCAGATCGCCCGGGATCTCGGCTACACCGTCTCCGAGCGCAACGTCGGCCGCGCCGAGCTGTACCTCGCCGACGAGGTCTTCCTGTCCGGCACCGCCGCCGAGCTCGTGCCGGTCGTCGAGATCGACGACCATCCGATCGGCGGGGGCGCTCCGGGCGAGATCACGAGAGTCCTGCAGGCGGCCTTCGACGACGCGATCCACGGCCGCGCGGAGCCCTACAGGGAGTGGCTCGACGTGGTCGTTCCACGCGACCTCGAGACTCCCGCGGGGGACGTCTCGGAGCGGCGAATTACCGGGGCGACCGGCTAGGCGGCGTGGCCGCGGCCGGTCGCACCCAGACCCGCCGCCCCTCCGTCCCAGCTGAAAGGAACCCCGCATGAGTCCCGACCCGCCCCGCATAGAGCTATACGACGCCACCCTGCGCGACGGCATGGGCGGCGGCGGCATGTCGCTGACGGCAGCCGAGAAGCTGCGGGTCGTGCACGCCCTCGACGAGCTCGGTGTGGGGATGATCGAGGCGGGCTTCCCCGCGTCGAATCCGAAGGAGCAGGAGCTCTTCGGGCTGCTCGCCTCAGAGCGGCTCGAGACCGCCGAGATCGTCGCCTTCGGCATGACGCGGCGTCGCGACACGACCGCGGCCGAAGATCAGGGGCTGCGCACGCTGGCGGAAAGCTTTGCGCCGGTCTGCACGCTCGTGGGCAAGGCCTCGGTGCTGCATGTGGAGAAGGTCGTGCGGGTCAGCCGGGAGGAGAACCTGGCGATGATCGGCGACTCTGTGGCGTTCCTCGTCGGCGCGGGCAAGCGCGTGCTGCTCGACGCCGAGCACTTCTTCGACGGCTTCGCCCTGGATCCGGGCTACGCCCTGGACTGCCTGCGCGCCGCCGCCGACGGCGGCGCCGAGCGGCTCGTGCTGTGCGACACCAACGGCGGCTCGCTGCCCCCGCAGATCCGGACCGCGCTCGCGGTCGTGCGCGAAGCGCTGCCGGCCGCGGCGCTCGGCATTCACTGCCACGACGACTCCGGCTGCGCGGTCGCCAACACGCTGACCGCCGTCGAATCCGGTGCGACGCAGGTGCAGGGCACGATCAACGGCATCGGCGAGCGGACCGGCAATGCGAACCTCGTGACGATCATCGCCGACCTGCAGCTGAAGATGGGAGTCGAGCTGCTCGCACCGGAGCGGCTGGCGCGACTGACCGAGACGGCGCATTTCCTCGACGAGCTGCTCAACCGCTCCCCCGACCCTGCACAGCCGTTCGTCGGCAAGCACGCCTTCGCTCACAAGGCGGGCATGCATGCCGCCGGCATCCAGGCGGACGCAGCGACCTTCGAGCACGTCGAGCCCGCGCTCGTGGGCAACTCCCGCGAGGTGCTCGTCTCCGAGCTGGCCGGCAAGGCGACGATCAACGAGAAGGCCGCGGAGGCCGGGATCGCCGTGCCCTCGGGCGAGCGGGCCGGAGAGTTCGCGCAGCGAGTGCTCGACCGCGTCAAGGAGCTCGAGCATCAGGGCTTCCAGTTCGAGGCAGCCGACGGCTCGCTCGAGCTCTTGATGCGCAAGGAGGCCGGGGAGTACGAGCCGCTGTTCCGGCTCGAGTCCTGGCGGGTGCTGGTGGAGAAGCGCGCCGACGGCAAGGTCGCGACCGAGGCCACGATCAAGGTCTGGCTCGGCGGCGAGCGCTTCGTCCGGACAGCCGAGGGCAACGGGCCGGTGAACGCCCTCGATGCGGCCCTGCGCGATGCGATCGGCGAGCTGCATCCGCATCTGCGCGACATCGAGCTGGTCAACTTCAAGGTCCGGATCCTCGACGAGAGCCACGGCACCGACGCCGTCACGCGCGTGCTGATCGATGCCGCCGACGGCCACGACGTGTGGGGCACGATCGGCGTCTCGGAGAACGTCATCGAGGCCTCCTGGGACGCGCTGGTCGATTCGCTCGAGTACGGCATGCAGCCGGGCAGACGTCCGGTCGATGCGGATGGCTCCTCGACCGGCGAGGCGGCGCTGCCGGCGCGCGGCGAGGCGGAGGCCGGCAGGGAGCGCCGGCCGACTTCTACCTCGGAGGCCGGCACGGAGCGCCGGCCGACTTCTCCCTAGTGGCGGAGGAGCAGATCCCGCTCGCCAAACCGGTCCTCGGCGAGGCGGAGGAGCGGGCCGTGGTCGAAGTACTGCGCTCGGGTCAGCTGTCGCTCGGTCCCCGCCTCGCTGAGTTCGAGGAAGCCTTCGCGCAGATGAAGGGAGCCGGATGCGCGAGCGCGGTGAGCAGCGGCACGGCCGGCCTGCACCTGGCACTCCGCGCCGTCGGCGTCACGGACGGCGACGAGGTCGTGACGAGCCCGTTCTCGTTCGTGGCGTCCGCCAACGCGATCGTCTTCGAGCGGGCGATGCCCGTGTTCGCCGACATCGACCCGGTCACCCTGAACCTCGATCCGCAGGCCGCCGCGGCGGCCGTGAGCGAGCGGACACGGGCGTTGCTGCCCGTCCACATCTTCGGCTACCCGGCCGACATGGAGGCTTTCGAGTCGCTGGCCGCCCGGCACGGCCTCGGCATCGTCGAGGATGCCTGCGAGGCACTCGACGGGCGTCACGAGGACTTCCGGGACGTGGGCGGGCGCGGCAATCCCGCCGTCTTCGCGTTCTACGCGAACAAGCAGATGACGACGGGCGAGGGCGGGATGATCACGATGGGCGACCCGGCGATGAAGGCGCGGATCGACTCCGAGCGAAACCAGGGCCGCGCCCCGAACATGGACTGGCTGGACCATGATCGGCTCGGCTTCAACTATCGGCTCTCGGACATAGCCTGCGCGTTGGGGCTCGCGCAGATGAGCCACCTCGGCGAGATGATCGAAGGGCGCCGGCGCGTCGCTCGGCTCTACCGGGAAGGGCTGGCCGGAGTCGACGGGCTGACGCTGCCGTGCGAGGACCGGGGGCTCGAGCGTCGCGGCTGGTTCGTGTTCGTCGTGCAGCTGCCGCACGGAGTCGACCGTGACGAGACGGTGCGCGCGCTCCACGCGACCGGCATCCAGAGCAAGCCCTACCTGCCGGCGATCCACCTGATGAGCTACTACCGCGAGCGCTTCGGGCACCGCGAGGGAGAGTTCCCGGTCTGCGAGGACGTCGCCGGGCGCTCGATCGCGCTGCCTTTCTTCCCGGAGATGAGCGAGGGCCAGGTCGAGCGCGTCGCCGCCCAGCTGCAGGCGATCCTCGCGCGCGCCCCCGCATAGACTGCCGCCGGTGTCGCGCTTCTCAGAGCCCCAGCACCCCGACTTCCAGCGGCTCAACGCGTCGATCTCCTTCGACCGGCGGCTGTGGCCGCAGGACATCGCGCAGTCGCGGGCGCATGCCCGCATGCTGGCCGCCCGGGGGATCATCTCCGAGCCCGACCGCGATGCGCTGCTCGCAGGGCTCGATGCCGTCGCAGCCGAGCTCGCCGAGGAGCGCTTCCCGTTCGAGCCGCAG
>DASWFM010000239.1:0-3844 GCA_036394235.1 Solirubrobacteraceae bacterium
CGGCATCGGCTACGTGATGGAACAGTCCACGAAACTCCGTCAACCGCCGGCGATGATCAACCCTGCGGCCTACCGCTGCGCGCGCACCGAACCGGCCGAGCCGTTCGCCTCACGCGGTCACTGCAACCCCGACTACCGATCGACCAAGAAGCTGCTCGACAACCGACCGACGCTGCCCTTCTCGCTCGAAACGGCATCGGCGGCCAGCCTCGAGGAAATGCTCAGAGCAGGCACGCTGACCTCGAAAGACCTAGTCAAGGCGGAGCTCTACCGGATCGCGATCACCAACGCACAGGGTCCCTCGATCCAGGCGATCAGGGCGCTGAATCCGCATGCGATCGACCAAGCGACGGCCAGCGACAAGCTGCGCCACAAGGGCCTGGCGAGCGGCCCGCTGGCAGGCATCCCGGTCCTCGTCAACGATTCGATCGACGACGCCGGGCTCGCGACCAGCGCCGGATCGATCGCACTGCAGGACAACCTGCCGGCCGCGAGTTCGAAGATCGTCGGCAAGCTCGAGGCGGCGGGCGCGATCGTGATCGGCGACACGAACGTCACCGAGCTCGGCGGCGCGTTCGGCCCGAACATGCCGCAGGGATACTCCTCGCTCGGCGGCCAGGTGCTGCTTCCGTCCGACACGAACAAAACGGTGGGCGGCTCCTCCGGAGGGTCGGCCGCGGCGGTCTCGATCGGCATCGCACCGCTGGCGATCGGCTCGGAGACATCGACGGACAGTGCCCAGCTGATCGCTCCGGCGGGCAACGCCGGCGTCGTCGGGCTGAAGCCGACCGTCGGACTCGTCAGCCGCACCGGTGTCCTGCCCGTGGCCAGATCGCAGGACTCGCCGGGACCGATCGGGCAGACCGTGGCCGACGTGGCCACCGCGCTCGAAGCGCTCGCCGGACCTGACCCCACCGACCCGGCCACCGCGGGCCAGCCGAACCCGCTGCCGAGCTACACAGCCGCGCTGTCGCCGACCGCGCTGAGCGGCAAGAAGATCGCGGTCGTGTCGAGCACAGCGGTGCCCTACCCGACGGCTGTCGCTGAGCTCGGCACCCTCGGCGCGAGTGCCACGACCGTCACGCCGGGTCCGGCCACGACCGCGCCGAGCGTGATCCCGTACGAGTTCCACCGCGACCTCGACTCCTACCTGGCATCGACGAGCGGGCCGAAATCGCTGCAGGAAGTGATCGAATACAACAAAGCCAACCCGGTTGAGGGCCTGAAGTTCGGCGAGTCCGGACTGCTGGCGGCCGCCGCTCTCGAAACGTCGAATCCGACCACGACGGCCACCTACCAGGAAAACCTCACCAAAGGCCAGTCCGACAGCAAGGCTGTGATCGACGGCATTCTGAACAACGGCACCCCGGCTGAACCGGCGGACGACTACTCGGCGCTGATGGTCCCCAGCGGCAGTCCCCTGGTGGGCGTCGCGGACCGCGCCGGGTATCCCGTGCTGTCGGTGCCAGCCGGATACGCCGTCCAGAACAGCTCGACCGGCGGTGACCCGGTCGGTGTCGACTTCATCGGCGCCGCATACACCGAGCCCGAGCTCCTGGCGGAGGGCTATGCCTTCGAACAGGGCACGAAAGCTCGACAGACGGGCCCGGCATACCAGCAGTCCGAAGGGAACCCGACGTTCACCGGGGCCCCGAGCGAGACGAACCAGAGCATGTGGCGCTGCGTGCTCGGGAGCTCGTTCTACAAGCCCTACGAGTGCAACGCCGGTGACATCGAAAGCGGGCTCCTCGGCGCCGGCTGACGGGGGGACCGAACACGACGGGCGCCCGTCCCCCGACGGCATGCGGGGGGCGGGCGCATCGTGGGCTTGCGTGCCCCCCGCCTTCGCCTCGCGTGTGAAGAACGCGCAACGAGCGGGTTTGCCGAGCGCCCCGCGGGGAAACCTCCAGACGTGAGGAAACCGCGGAGCAACACGTGACCCGTCTCGCAGATGAGCTGCGCGCCGTGCTCGGCGCCCGGGAGCAGCATGTCCCCCGCTTCGAACCGAGCCCCGCCGCGATCGAGGAAGAGGCGGCCAACCGGCTGTACGGCGAGAGGACGGGGACCGTCCACGCCTCCCCGACCTCACCGCCGGTGCCGCCGCGCGCCGCGCCGCTGAGCGCCGTGCCGCCGGGCGCCGAGGCGACGGGCGGCAGCGAGCGAACGCCCCGCGTCACCTCGCCGGCGGGCGGGTAACCGTCCCATCGCCTCCTTCGGCTACACGATGATGTGCGAGCAGTCGCCCGCCGGCGCGCTCGTCCGCGACCTGCAGCAGGCAGAGCAGGCCGGCTTCGACTTCTCGGTCATCTCCGATCACTATCAGCCCTGGCTCGCCTCCCAGGGCCACTCGCCTTACGCCTGGTCCGTGCTCGGCGCCGCCGCCCAAGCGACCGAGCGCATTCCGTTGATGACCTACGTGACCTGTCCGATCCTGCGCTACCACCCGGTCGTCGTCGCGCAGAAGGCGGCCACCGTCCAGGCACTGTGCGGCGGTCGCTTCCGCCTCGGACTGGGCGGCGGCGAGCGGCTCAACGAGCACGTGATCGGCGTTCCCTGGCCGTCGGTGGGCATCCGTCACCAGATGCTCGCCGAGGCGCTCGAGATCATCGGCAGGCTGCTGGCCGGCGAGACGGTCAATCACCACGGCCGCCACTTCGACGCCGACCAGGCACGTTTGTGGGACGTCCCGGAGCAGCCCGTGCCGATCGGTATCGCGGTCTCCGGACGCGAGTCATGCCGCCTCGCCGGCACCACCGCCGACCTGATGATCGCCACCGAGCCGAAGCTCGAGCTGGGCGAGATGTTCGACGCGGCCGGCGGCGCCGGCAAGACCCGCGTCGGCCAGATCGCCGTCTGCTACGACACCGACCGCGAGGCGGCCGTGCGTCGCGCCCACGACCAGTTCCGCTGGTTCGGCCTCGGCTGGAAGGTCAACGCCGACCTGCCCAACCCGGATGCCTTCGAAGCCGCCAGCGCCTCCGTCACCTCCCAGCAGGTCAGCGAGCAGATCCCGTGCGGGCCCGACCTCGGCGAGTACGTCGACGCAGTCGCGAAGTTCATCGACGCGGGCTTCCAGGAGGTCGCACTCGTGCAGGTCGGCGCCGACAGCCAGGGCGAGTTCATCGCTTGGGCCGAGCGCGACCTGCTGCCCTCGCTGCGCGCGCTCTGAGCCGCCGCCGGCCCCTGCCCCGAGCACTACCGCGGATCCTCGCGGTCGAGATTCCAGTGGCGGGCGACAGAGCACATCCACATCCAGGGTTCCTCCTCGGAGACGTGCGGCCGGGGCTGCAGGAAGAAGCGGGTGATCGTGCGCTGGCCGCCCTCGTGATCGCCGTAGAGCAGGTCGATGGTGACGCCCGGTCCGCCCGTGATCGCCGCTGTGAGTGGCGCGTAGAGGGGATCGTCGCGGTCGCGGATCGCCGCCTGCCAGAAGCTCACGTCGCCGGCCGGCACGTACATGTCGCGGATGTTGCGCCGGAACTCCTCGGCCGGCGGAGGAGGCTGGTCGCTGACGACGCGTTCGGGGGTGAGGTACCAGCCGTGCACGACGGCGAGCCCGCGCGCGACGTTGCGCAGCGGCATCGCGAGATAGATGACGTCGTCGTGGATCTGCACGACCGCTAGGCCGTCGTGCAGGCGCACCCAGTGGTTGTCGATGTAGCCGACCTTCTGCGGCGGATCGTCTTGGCGCGCGTTGAACAGCACGGGACGCAGGCCGATCATCAGTGCCTCTTCGGAGGCCCGCGCGGCGCGATTGGCCGAGCGCGTCGAGCCGAACGTCGCGAGCGCCAGCACCAGCGTGCCGCCGGCGGTCGCGAGCGAGGCGATCGTGCTGGTGTCCGCC
>DASWFM010000240.1:0-2067 GCA_036394235.1 Solirubrobacteraceae bacterium
AAGGCTCACGCCGGCGATCCAGGAGTGCGAGCGGATCGTCTCCGGCGTCGCGCTCACCGGGCCAGCCACCGCCACGCTGACACCTGAACCGATTTACGCCAAGGCGCTCGCCGCGGTGGTCAGCTCTCTCCAGGCCGCACGGGCTCGAGCCCGCAAGGAAATGAGCACGGGCAGCTCCGTGGCGGGAGTCGCCGGCGCCGCTTCCGGGCTGGCATCGAGGATGTCGGCGGCAGCAAACTCGCTGGCAGCGCTCCAGGCGCCCCAACTCGTAGCTCCCGCCGGCACGGCATTGGCGGATGCCCTGCGCCGGTCCGGGCAGGCCTACTCGGCTCTCGCCGCGGCGGCCCGCTCCGAAATCCTCACCGAATACGAAGCCGCCCGCAGCGCCGTCAGCGGCGCCGAGTCCCGGGTCGACGCCGTGCTCATGAACTTCGCCCTGCTGGGCTACGGAGCCGCGTAGAACAACTGTCCGGAACTGACTGGCCCACGACGCCCGGGGCAGTCTCACGGAGGGATGCAAACCTCGTCGCGCCCGGAGCCGCTGCTCGAGGGCGGCCCGCCAAACAGGCGGACGGCGTCGCTGGACGACGGCGCGTCCCGGCGGCCCCGGCCGCCGATCGTGCCGAGCAGCCGGCGCGTGGCTCAGCCGACCGCCACGCTGCCGAGAGTGCCCTCCCCGCCGTCCGAGTCGCGGCTCGCGGCGTTGGCCGTGCCGGGCACGAGCGTGATCCGCTACCTGCCGGCCGCGATCCTCGCGACCCTGACCGTGGCGTTGCTGCCGGCCCTGCTCGCGAACGCCCTGATCGCGGCGCCAGGCGTCCCGGGCACGATCACGACGCTCGCCTGCGCGGTGGCGCTTTCCCTGGGCTTCGCCGCGCTGGCGTCGTCGTGCTGGAAGCGTCTGCGCTGTGCGCGCGGGGTCCTCTTCTCGGACCTGATGCTCTGGAGCTTCGCGAGGCGGCTCTGGGCCGAGCGGCGGATGGCGAAGATCCGCGCGGCCTACGCCGGCGCGGTCACGGGCGCGGGCGCGGGCCGGCCAAGGGTCGAGCTGCTCGAGGGCCTCAGCCGGCTGCTGGAGACGCGCAACCCCTACACCTACCGTCATTGCCGCCGCGTGGCACACAACGCCGAACGCATCGCCCGAGCGCTGCACATCGGCCCCGCCGAGTGTGCAGAGGTGAGGGCCGCGGCGCTGGTCCACGACGTCGGCAAGATCTACACGCCAGCGGCGATCCTCCACAAGGCCGGCCCCCTCACCAACGAGGAGTTCGAGGTGATCAAGCGTCACGCCGCCGACGGCGCGGACATGCTCTCGCCGGTGCGGGATGCGCGCCTCTCGGCGATCGTTCGCCACCACCACGAGCGCATTGACGGCAGCGGCTACCCGGATGGCCTGCGCGGCGAGGAGATCCCCTTGGGCGCTCGCATCATCGCCGTCGCCGACACCTTCGACGCGATCACCTCGCAGCGGCCCTACAGGCTGTCTCGCAACCAGCAGGAAGGGCTCGCCGTGCTCGCGCGGGAGGCCGGCCGGCGCCTCGACGCGGACGCCGTCGCGGCGTTCCTCGACGTTTACACGCCACGCCGGGCGATCGCCTCGGTATCGCTGTCCGCGGCCTTCTGGGCGCGGGTGGCGCCCGCGGATCTGCTCCGTGGCTGGCTGTTCGGAGGCGCGCCGCTCGCGGGTCTGCTGCCCGCAGTCGGCGCGGCCGGGCTGCTCGCGGTGACGCCCGCTGCGCGCTACGAAAAGGCCGCCTCGGGACCGAGCGCCGGCGTCCGCGCGCCGGCTCTGCAGCCGGGCTTCCCGGGAGCGCTCACGGGCTCCTCGCCGAAGCGACACGGAATCTCGATCGGACAGCCGGGTACCCGTCGCCGGCGCGCCGGCGCCGCGCCCGGGCAGCCGGGCCACGCCCTGCCGCCGATCCGCCAGGGCTCCGATCGCGCGGCTTCGCCGGCAGGTGAACGCTCCGGCGGCGCTCCCGGCGGGCCCTCCGAACAGCTTCCCGCGGTGGAAGTCCGGGTGCCTGCACGCGAACCGGGCGGAAGTCCCACGCCCACGGTTGAACT
>DASWFM010000241.1:0-13894 GCA_036394235.1 Solirubrobacteraceae bacterium
CCGCCCGATCCTACCCGCCAGGCCTCCCCGTCAGCCGGCTTGCGCCGCGTAGGGGCCGGGCTTCGGCCGCGGCCGCCCGCCGGGGAAGGCGAGCCGCAGGATCGTGCGATGCACGGTGCCGAGCTGCCGGTGCAGGGGACCGGTGTTGTAGGGCAGCGCATAGCGTTCGCAGACGTCGCGCACGCGGGGCGCGATCTCGGCGTAGCGGCTGGAGGGCATGTCGGGGAACAGGTGGTGCTCCACCTGGAAGCTGAGGTTGCCTGAGAGGAAGTGGAACAGCGGGGTGCCTTCGATGTTCGCTGAGCCGAGCAGCTGACGGACGTACCAGCCGCCGCGCGTCTCCTCGGCCACCTCAGCCTCGCCGAACGTGTAGGTCTGATCGGGGAAGTGCCCGCAGAAGATGATCGAGTAGGCCCACACGTTCCGGACGATGTTCGCCGTGAAGTTCGCGGCCAGCGTCGAGGCGAACGTGCGGCGCGCCGCGCGCCGGCCGGAGACGGCGCCGGCCCCGGCGGCCGACAAGGCCGGGAAGGCGAGGTAGTCCTTGACGATCTGCTGGCGTGCCTTGACGCCGATCGCCTTCAGCTCGGAGAGCGCCTGGGCCTTGGGCTTGTCACCCGCGCGGATCGCATCGAAGTTGAGGTCGTGCACCGCCACGCCCCACTCGAAGAAGCCCATCAGGACGATGTTGTAGAGCGGCTGCAGCAGGTACACGGGGTGCCATCTCTGGTGCGGGTCGATGCGCATGATCTCGTAGCCGAGATCGCGGTCCTTGCCGCGGATGTTCGTGAAGGTGTGGTGCTCGTAGTTGTGCGAGTGCCGCCACGCGTCGGCGGGCGAGGCGGTGTCCCAGTCCCAGTTGCGCGAGTTGATGTCCGGGTCGTTCATCCAGTCCCACTGCCCGTGCATGACGTTGTGTCCGATCTCCATGTTCTCCAGGATCTTGGCCAGCGACAGAGCCGCCGTTCCCGCGAGCCACGCAGGCCTGCGCCGGGAGAACAGCAGCGCCACGCGCGACGCGAGCACGAGCTGACGGTGCAGCCGGATCGTCGAGCGGATGTAGCGCGCATCGCGCTCGCCGAGGTCGGCGTAGACCTCGTCGTGGATCGCGTCGAACTCGCGCCCGAGCGCATCGATCTGCTCGGGCGTGAGGCGTGCCAGCGGGCTCTCGGGCTCTCCCGCGGTGCTCGTGGGGGGCGAATCGGTGAGGGTGGCTGACATGGCTTGGGCTCCTTTGCTCGAAATTAGTGGTCGATGCGTCGACGGCTCAGAGGTCGATCTCGACCGTGCCCTCGGGCGCATTCACGCAAGTTCGGACGAGCTCCCCGGCCTGACCGAGAACCTCTCCTGTGCGAAGGTCTCTGACACGACCTGATCGCAGCCGCCCGACGCAGCTGTGGCAGATCCCCATGCGGCAGCCGAAGGGAAGCGCCGCGCCGGCCTGCTCGCCGGCCGCGAGGATCGGCTGTGACCCGTCGCTGACGGCCTCTAGGCCGCTGGAGCAGAAGCGGATCGAACCGCCGCAGCCCTGCTCGCCGCTGCCGATCAGCGCGTCCGGCTGGAAATGCTCGTGGTTCAGCCGCGCGGGGTCGCCCTCGCGGTCGTAGTGCTCTTTGAGAGCTGCGAGCAGGCCCGCAGGACCGCAGATGAATGTCTCGCGCTCCCGCCAGTCGGGGCATATCTGATCCAGCTCGGCCGCCTTCAGACGTCCTTCGCTGCGGCTGTGGCGCTCGTGCAGTCGGTACCCCGGCGCGCGGCTGTGAAGCCCACGGAGCTCCGCGCCGAAGATCGCGGTTCGGGGCTCGCGCGCGCCGTGGATGTGCACTACGTCGCCCAACGACCCCTCGCGCTCGAGGCTGCGCAGCATCGCGACGATCGGCGTCACGCCGCTGCCCGCGCTGATGAACAGCAGCCGCTCGGGGAGCGGGTCGGGGAGCACGAACGTGCCTTCGACGCCGCCCAGGCGAACGATCGTCCCGGGCCGCAGGCGCCCGCAGAGGAACGGCGAGACAACGCCGCTGTGCAGAAGCTTCGGCGTGATCGTGATGCAGCCGTCGGGGCGCCCCGGATCGGATGTCAGCGAATAGGCACGCCAGTGATGCTTGCCGTCGACCTCGATGCCGAGCCGGATGTACTGACCCGCCCGATGGCCGGGCCACTCCCAGCCGGGCTTGATCAGGACCGTGACGGACTCGTCGGTCTCGCGCTTGATGCTCTCCACGCGGCCCCGCAGCTCGCGCGTGGACCACAGCGGGTTGATCATCTCCAGGTAGTCATCCGGCAGCAGCGGCGAGGTGAAGGACCGCGCCAGAGACAGCGCGCGGCGAGACAACGCCGGCACCTGCGGGGTCGCGCCGCGCTCAGCCATGCTCTGCGCCTGTCCGGCTCGGGTGTCGATCGCACGAAGTCATTGGCCCTGATGCAATGTTACCTCGTTTGAGGTCACGTCAATCATGGTAACCTGGTTTGGAGGATGACAAGTGTGAGAGAGGACACGCTCGAGGCGGCCGCCGAGTACCCCGAGCACGACCTGACGATCGAGCAGCTTGCGGCCGCCGTCGGGATGTCGGTGCGCAACATCCGCAACCACCACTCCCGCGGCCTGCTGGCTCCACCGGAGGTGCGAGCGCGCGTCGGCTATTACAGCGCCGAGCACGTGGCGCGGCTGCGCCTGATCCAGGACCTGCAGGCCGACGGCTTCAACCTGGCGTCGATCGAACGGCTGCTCAGCGGCTCTGCGGACCTCGCCGGCCGGCTGATCGGCCTCCGTGCCGCGGTGACTGCGCCGTTCGACCCGGAGACCCCTGAGGTCGTAACCCGTCAGGAACTCGACCAGCGCTTCGGGGAGGCCAGCACCAAGGACCTCGATCGCGTCCGCCGCCTGCGGGTGTTCGTGCCGCTCGGGGAGGACCGCTTCGAAGTCACGAGCCCGGCCCTGCTGAACGCGGCCGAGCAGGTGATGGCGCTGGGCATCTCGCTGCACACGACGCTCGAGCTGATCGAGCGCGTCAGCCGCGACTGCGACTCGGTCGCCCGCTCGTTCACGAAGCTGTTCCTGAAGGAGCTTTGGGAGCCCTTCGAGCGCGAAGGCCAACCGGAAGAGCGCTGGGACGAGCTGATCGCCGCCGTCGACTCACTCCGGCCACTCGCCTCAGAGGCGTTGCTGGCGACTTTCAAGCTGCGCATGACCGCCCAGCTCGAGGAGGCGTTCGGCAAGGTCATCGAGCATCAGGCGAAGCGCGGCTGACCGGAACCGCTCGCCGCATCGAGCATCAAGCGAAGCGCGGCTGAGCTAGAACCGCTCGCCGCCGACCGCACGTAGCTTCGAGCGGTCGTGCGTGGCGCGGATCCTGCGGATCGTGCCCGAGCGGGTGCGCGTCACGAGCGATTCGGTTGTCGCTCCCCCCACGCTCGGATAGCGCACCCCCTGCAGTACGTCGCCATCGGTGACGCCTGTCGCAGAGAAGAACACGTCATCGCCGGCCACCAGATCGTCGCGGTCCAGGACGCGGCCGAGGTCGTAGCCGGCGTCGAGCGCCGCCTGGCGCTCGGAATCATCGCGGGGCCATAGCCGGCCGAGCAGCTGGCCGCCCACGCACTTGACGGCCGCTGCGGAGATCACGCCCTCCGGCGTGCCACCGATGCCCCACAGAAGGTCAACGGGCGAGCGCTCGGTGACCGCGAGCAGCGCCGCTGAGACGTCGCCGTGGGGAATCAGCCGCACGCGCGCGCCCGCCTCGCGGATCGCGGCGATGCCCTGCTCGTGGCGCGGGCGGTCCAGCACCACCACCATCACGTCGCCGACGGGCGTTCCCTTGCGCTCGGCAACCAGCTTCACCGTCTCACCCAGCGGCCGGTCGAGGTCCAGCAGGTCCGCGATCTCCGGGGCACCCGCCATCTTCTCCATGTAGACGATCGGCCCTGGGTTGAACATCGTGCCGCGCGCCGACAGCGCGATCACGGCAAGCGCGCTGGGCATGCCGTTGGCCGCCAACGTCGTGCCCTCGAGGGGGTCGACCGCGATGTCCACCTCCGGCGGCGAGCCATCGCCGATCTGCTCGCCGTTGTAGAGCATCGGCGCCTCGTCCTTCTCCCCCTCGCCGATCACCACCACGCCGTCCATCTGGACCGAATGCAGCATGTAGCGCATGCCGTCGACGGCGGCCTGGTCGGCCTCCTCCTTGTCGCCCTTGCCGACCAGCGGGGCGCACGCCAGCGCGGCCGCCTCGGTGACCCGCACGAGCTCGAGAGCGAGGTTGCGGTCCGGCAGGGAGGAGTGTGAATCTCCATTCACAGCCCCCGGGAACCTACAACAGCGCCGCGGCCACTACGATCGTGGCGTGAGCGCCCACGACCTCACCATCGAGGCCCGCATCCCGCCGGCGATGGGGCCTGTGATCGGGGAGCTCGTGGGAGCAGCGCGCGGGCAAGAGGTCGCAGATCGCCTGCGCGACGAAGACCCGACGCTGTGGGGTCCTCCCGGCACGCCGGAGATCGCGAACCGCCTCGGCTGGCTGCGGATCGCCGAACGGATGCTCGACGAGCTGCTGGAGATCGAACGCTTCGCCGACGGGGTCCATGAGGACGGCCTGACGGACGTCGTGCTGCTCGGCATGGGCGGCTCCTCGCTCGCCCCCGAGGTCTTCAGGCGGACCTTCCCGACGGGCGCCGGCGCCCTGCGCCTGCACGTACTCGACTCGACCGATGCGGCGACGATCGAGGCGATCGAAGCGGCCGTCGAGGTGCCTCGCACGCTGTTCATCGTCTCTTCCAAGTCCGGCGGCACGCTCGAGCCCCTGTCGCTGTTCGCGCACTTCTTCTCGCTGCACGAAGACGGGGCCAACTTCGTAGCGATCACCGACCCCGGCTCCGGCCTGGCGCAGCTGGCCGTCGAACGCGGCTTCAGGCACGTCTTCTACGGGGATCCGAACATCGGTGGGCGCTACAGCGCCCTGTCCCCCTTCGGGATCGTGCCGGCGACGCTGATGGGCGTCGACACCGCGGCGCTGCTGCGAGGCGCCGCCAACGCCTGGCAGGTGAGTGCCGATGCCAGCGGCGCCGAAGGCATGCCCGGCGCGGTGTGGCTCGGCGCGGCGCTCGCGGCGGTTGCCCGCAGCGGCCGCGACAAGCTCACCTTCGTGATCTCCCCCTCGCTCCCCGGGCTCGGCCTGTGGCTCGAGCAGCTGGTCGCCGAGTCGACCGGCAAGCAGGGCACTGGCATCCTGCCCGTCGCCGAGGAGCCGCTCGGAGAGCCGGGGGAATACGGCGAGGACCGCGTGTTCGCGTATCTGCGGGACACCGGCGTCCCTGATGCACCGGCAGATGCGCGCCTCGCGGCGCTCGCCGAGGCCGGTCACCCGGTGATCACGATCCCCACCACCGGCCCCGGGGACCTCGGCCGCATCTTCCTGCTCGCCGAGCTCGCCGTCGCCGTCGCCGGCTGGGGACTTCAGATCAACCCCTTCGACCAACCCAACGTGCAGCAGGCCAAGGATGCGACCAATCGCGTGCTCGACGGCTTCGAGCAGAGCGGTCAGCTGCCCGCCGTGGCCGGCGCGGACGACGGAGCGCTGCGCGAACTGCTGCTCGGTGCCGCGCCGCCCGCATACGTCGCGGTGATGGGCTACCTGCAGCCGAGCGAGGACTTCGACCGCGCGGTCGCGGAGCTGCGCGAGGCGATCCGGGCGGTGACGAGGGCCACGACGACCTTCGGCTACGGCCCCCGCTTCCTCCACTCGACCGGCCAGTTCCACAAGGGCGGTCCCAGGATTGGTCGCTTCCTGCAGCTGCTGCACGACGGCCGCGACGACGTCACGATCCCCGGCCGCCCGTACACCTTCACCACCCTCAAGCACGCGCAGGCGACCGGCGACCTGCAGACCCTGCGCGAGCTCGGTCTGCCCGCCGAGCGGGTGCGGCTGGAAGGTGATGACCCCGTGGGCGCGGTTCGCGCCCTTACCGCAAAGATCAGGGAGTGGACATGACGCAGATCGGCTTCGTGGGGCTCGGCAAGATGGGCGGGAACATGGTTCACCGCATACGGCGCGATTCCGAGGCCGAGGTCGTCGGCTTCGCCCGTAGCGAGAGGTCTGTCGAGCAGGCGGTCAAGAACGGCGCGGCCGGCGCGAGCTCGCTGCGTGATCTCGTCAAGCAGCTGGAGCCGCCCCGCATGGTGTGGCTGATGCTGCCGGCCGGCGGACCGACCGAGGACACGATCCAGAAGCTCGCGAAGCTGCTCGACCGCGGCGACCTGATCATCGACGGGGGCAACACGAAATGGACCGACGACAAGCGCCGCGCGACGGAGCTGAAAAAAGCTGGCATCGAATACGTCGACGTCGGCGTCTCAGGCGGCGTCTGGGGCCTTGAAGTGGGCTACTGCATGATGGTCGGCGGCCCGCAGAAAGGGGTCAAACGGCTCGCCCCGATCCTTGACGTGCTCGCCCCCGAAACAGACGAGCAGAGCCGTGCGGCAATCGGCCCCCGCGGCTGGATGCACTTCGGCCCGTCGGGCGCGGGCCACTACGTGAAGATGGTCCACAACGGTGTCGAGTACGGGCTGATGCAGGCCTACGCCGAGGGCTTCAACGTGTTCGACAAGTGCGAGTACGAGCTCGACAACGCCAAGATCGCGCACCTCTGGGGACAGGGTTCGGTGGTCCGCTCGTGGCTCTGCGAACTCGCCGCGCGCGCCTTTGAACAGGACGGCAACAAGCTCGAAACGATCGAGGGCTACACCGAGGACTCCGGCGAGGGTCGCTGGACGATCGCGGACGCGACAGCCAACGACGTGCCGACGCCGGTGATCACCGCCTCGCTGTACGAGCGCCTGCGCTCGCGCGGCAACGGCGACTTCGCCGACCGCGTGCTGGCCGCGCTGCGCAACCAGTTCGGTGGCCATGCCGTCAAGCCGGCGCCGGCCCCGGCGCCGCGCGCGCCGCGCGCCAAGAAAGGGGCCTGACTTGGCGGCGGTGGCAGGACGCCCGACCGTCCAGGAGGAACCCGCGAACCCCCTCACGGCGGGCCTCGAGCGGCTCCCCGTCCCGCCGACCACGCTCGTGATATTCGGCGCGACCGGCGACCTCGCCAAGCGCAAACTGCTGCCGGCCCTCTACAACCTCGCCCACGAGGGCGCGCTGCCCGAGCGCTTCCACCTCGTCGGCGTCTCACGCAAAGAAAAAGAGAACGAGGACTACCGCGCGGAGTGCGAGCAGGCGATCCGCACCTACTCGCGGCGGACCCCCGACGAGGCCGTGCTCAAGGGGCTGCTCGAAAACGTCCAGTACGTACCGGGCACCTTCGACGAAGGCGCGGTCTACAGCAAGCTCCGCGAGGTGCTCGACGGCTTCGAGAAGGCGGACAGGGAGCCACTGAACCGCGCCTTCTACCTGTCGACCGCACCCAACTTCTTCCCCGTGATCGTCGACAAACTCGGCGAGTCGCAGTTGGCCACCCATGAGGGCGACGACGTGCGGCTGATCATCGAGAAGCCGTTCGGCACGAGCCTCGAGGAGGCCCGCGAGCTGAACCGCTGCGTGCTGGCGACCTTCGAAGAGACCCAGGTCTACAGGATCGATCACTACCTTGGCAAGGAGACCGTCCAGAACCTCCTGGCGTTCCGCTTCGCCAACGGGATGTTCGAGCCGATCTGGAACCGCAACTACATCGACTACGTGCAGATCACCGCGGCCGAGGACCTCGGCATCGGCTCTCGCGCCGAGTACTACGACAGCGCCGGAGCGCTGCGGGACCTGATCCAGAACCACATGCTGCAGCTGCTCTGCCACGTCGCGATGGAGCCGCCTGTCAACTTCACCGCCGAAGAGGTGCGCAACGAGAAGGTCAAGGTGCTGGAGGCGATCCCACCGCCGACTCCGGAGGAGATCCCGGAGATCGCCGTCCGGGCGCAGTACACGAAGGGCCACGCGGGCGGCGAGGACGTGCCCGGCTACCTCGAAGAGGAGGGGGTGCCGCCGGACTCGATCACCGAGACCTACGCGGCGCTGCGCCTCGAGGTCGACAACTGGCGCTGGGCGGGCGTTCCCTTCTACCTGCGCACCGGCAAGCGCCTCGCGCGCAAGGTCACCGAGATCGCGATTACGCTGAAACCCGTCCCGCACCTCGCCTTCAGCCAGGAGGGCTCGCTCGGCGTTCAGCCCAACCAGCTCGTACTGACGCTTCAACCCAACGAGGGGGTCTCGCTCCGGCTCGGCGCGAAGATCCCGGGCACGCGCATGATCATCCGCCCCGTCAACATGGAGTTCCTCTACGGCACCGCCTTCCTCTCGCAGTCCCCGGAGGCCTATGAGCGGCTGATCACCGACGCGATGCGCGGCGACGCCACGCTGTTCACCCGCAACGACGAGGTCGAGGCGCAATGGCGGATCTGCGACCCGATCGTCAAAGCCTGGGGGAGCACCCCGGGTCCGGTGCCCACCTACGAAGCGGGCTCCCAGGGCCCCAAGGAGGCCGAGGCCCTGCTGCGCGAAGGCGATCGCTGGCGCGCGATCTGATGGTCCGTACCGACAAGGTCTGGAGCGAACAGGGCACCACACCCGACCGCATCGAAGCGGCCCTCCGCCAGCTGCTGATCGAAGCTCACGACCAGCGTGGGGACGTCGCCCCCGCGCGGGTGCTGAACATGATCGCGTTCGTCGACCGCGAATGGACCGGCGAGATCGCCAACCGCCTGCGGGGCGTTGGGCGCTATCACGCCTCCCGCTTGCTCGTGCTGGCCTATGAGCCCAACCGAACGCGGCTGGACGCCCGCGTGATCCTCGCAACCGACGAAGATCCGGAGCCCGGGGCGCTGGCGCTGCTGCGCGAGACGGTCGTGGTCGAACTCGGCGACCGCCACCTCGACGACCTGGTGACGATCGCCGACCCGCTCGTCGTCACCGACCTGCCGACGCTCTTGTGGTCGCCCCACGGCCACCACGAGATCGTCGCCGAGCTGATGCCGCTGGCCCAGGCCGTGCTGATCGACTCGGTCGAGGAGCCCGATGTCCCCAAGGCGCTCGACTGGGCCTGCAAGGTGAGCGAGAGCGCCTACGTAGTCGACCTCGCCTGGCTGCGCTCGACGCCCTGGCGCGAGCGCCTGGCGGCGATGTTCGACCCTCCATGGCTGCGTGGCGAGCTGGGCATCCTGTCGACCGTGACGGTCCGACATCACCCGGCCTCGACGGCTGCCGCCGGCCTCTACGTCGGCTGGCTGTCCTCGCGCCTGGGCTGGCAACCGCCGCGGCTGGTCGGCCACGACGGCACGCTCGCCGGCGTTGCTCACGCCGGACGCCAGGACGTGAACCTGCGCCTGCAGGAGGCGCCCGAGCTGCAGGTACCCGGCCTCGAGGGCCTCACGGTCGAGACCGCCGCGGGGCGCATGCTCCGCCTCGACCGCGGACCGGGGGGGCTGCGCGCGCGCTTCGCGGGCCCGCGCGAACAGGCCCGCGACTGGACGATCCCCGGCGCCTCCCGCGGCGAGACGGGCGTGCTCGGCGAGGGCATCCGCCAGGCGCTGCTGCGCGACCCGACGTATCTGCCGTCGCTCCGCGCCGCCCGGGCGATGCTGACGTGACGCGGCTGACGACCTGTGCCGACGAGGGGAGCGTCGCCCGGCGCGCCGCCGATCACATCGAGCGGGCGCTGGCCCGGGCGAGCGAGCAGCGGGGAGTCGCCCACCTCGCGCTGAGCGGCGGCACGACCCCGGGATCGACCTATAAGCTGCTCGCCGGGGAGGCCGCCGCGCTCGGAGAGGTCGAGCTGTGGTTCGCCGACGAGCGCTGCGTGCCGCCGGAGGACGAGCAGAGCAACTACCTGCTCGCAGACCGCACGCTGATCGCGCCGGCGGGCCTGCCCCCGGAGCGCGTCCACCGCATGGCCGGCGAGCTCGGTCCCGAGCGGGGCGCCGCGGCCTATGCCGAGGAGCTCACGGCGCGGCTCGGCGGCGAGGGGACGCTGCCGGTGCTCGACCTGATCGTCCTCGGCATCGGCCCCGACGGGCACGTCGCGTCGCTGTTCCCGGGCGCCCCCACGCTCGATGCGGGCGAAGAGGCGATCGCACTCGGCGTCTCGGACTCGCCGAAGCCGCCCCCCGAGCGGATCACGCTGTCCCTCGCAGTGCTCCGCGCCGCTCGTGGCTGCCTGCTGCTGGCCACCGGGACCAGCAAGGCCGACGCGGTCAACGCGATGCTCGGCGAGCCGACGCGCCATGTCCCCGCGAGTCTCCTGGCCCGCGAGCGCCTGACCGTGATCGTCGACGACGCCGCCGCGCCGGACCCGCCCGCGCGATGAGCGAGACCGGCCCGGACGCGGTGCTCGTGCGCCACGCCGAGACCCCCTGGACCCTGACGGGCCAGCACACCGGCCGCACCGACCTGCCGCTCACCGACCAAGGACGGGAGGCCGCTCGAGCTCTCGCTCCCAGCCTCGGCGAGTTCCGCTTCGGGCTCGTGCTCGTCAGCCCCTCGCTGCGCGCGCGCGAAACGTGCGAGCTGTGTGGACTGGGCGCCGCCGCGCAGCAGCGGGATGACCTTCTGGAGTGGAACTACGGCGACTACGAGGGACTCACGAGCACGGAGATCGAGCGGCTCCGGCCCGGCTGGAGCCTGTGGCGGGACGGCTGCCCGGGGGGCGAGGACGCCGCTGCCGTGGGCGAGAGAGCTGACCGCGTGATCGCCGAGCTCGTCGCCGCCGAGGGCCCCGTGGCGGTCTTCTCCCACGGCCACATTCTGCGCGTGCTGGGCGCGCGCTGGATCGAGCAGGCGGCGGCGCTCGGAGCACGGCTGGGACTCTCGACGGCCTCGCTATCGCAGCTCGGCCGCGAGCACGGCACGCGGGTTCTGACCGGTTGGAACGAGCGTCCCGGCGAGGCTCACGATGGGGTGCCCGCGTAACGCCAAGTGGCCTCGCCGGTCCAAGCCTGTGCTCCGAGTCCCTCCAGCAGCGGCTAGAGTGGAGCGCCGAGCCTGCTGATGGCAGCCCGCGCGGTTCAGACCGATCCCCTCACCCGTGACGCCGAGCAGCTCCTGGCGGCGATGGAGGCGGTGCGCGAACGGACGCTCGCGATGGTTGCGCCGCTCAGCGACGAGCAGCTCGAGATGGTCCACTCGCCGCTGATGAGCCCGCTGGTCTGGGACCTGGCGCACATTGCCGCCTATGAGGATCTCTGGATCTGCCACCGCCTCGGCGGCCGCGCGCTCTTACGCCCCGACCTGGCGGCCCTGTACGACGCCTTCGAGACGCCCCGGTCGGTGCGCGGCGAGGTCGAGCTGCTCGGCGTGCAGGCGGCGCGGGAGTACCTCGGCGCCGTACGCGAGGCCGCGATCGAGACGATCTCCGCCAGCGGCGCCGGCGACGGCTTCATCGCCGAGATGGTGCTGCGCCACGAGCTGCAGCACACCGAGACGATGCGCCAGACGATGGCCATGGCAGGGCTCCTGGCGGCCGGCGAGGGCACGTCTCGCCCCTCGGGTGCACCGGGCTGGCTGGCGATCCCGGCGGGGAGCTTCCAGCTTGGCGCCCGCGATCGGGGCTTCGCCTACGACAACGAGCGCCGGCGACACGAGCTGGAGCTGCCGGCATTCCGGATCGCGCGGCTGCCCGTCACGAACGCCAGCTGGATGCACTTCAGCGAGGGCGGGGGCTACGAACGGCGCGAGTGGTGGTCCGACGAGGGTTGGGCCTGGAAGGAGGAGTACGACATCGGCCACCATCCGGCCGTGGCGACGGGTGATCCGGAGGCTCCCGTCTGCCACGTCAGCTGGTTCGAGGCCGACGCCTTCGCCCGCGCACACCACGCGCGACTGCCGAGCGAGCAGGAGTGGGAGCGGGCGGCGACCTCGGAGCAGCCGGCTGAGCAGCTTGGCGGAGTCGGGATCGTGTGGGAGTGGACCGGCTCCCATTTCCTGCCCTATCCCGGCTTCCGGGCACATCCCTACCGGGAGTACTCGGAGGTCTTTTTCGGGCAGAGCTACAGGGTGCTCCGAGGCGGCAGCTGGGCCACGCATCCCCGCGTCGCGAGCCACACCTTCCGCAACTGGGACCTGCCCGAGCGTCGCCAGATCTTCGCCGGCGTGCGGCTCGCCCGGGGAGAGCAGCGCTGATGGTCCGCCCTCAGCTCGCCGAACCGGCGATCCAGATCGATTCGCATCTCGACGGGGGTCAGGAGCGCTCGCTCGCCGATGACGTCCTCGACGGCCTTACCCGCCCTTTCAAGGAGCTGCCGCCGAAGCACTTCTACGACGCCCGCGGCGCGGAGCTGTTCGATCGCATCTGCGAGTTGCCCGAGTACTACCCGACCCGTGCCGAGCGGGCGATCCTGGAGCGCTTCTCGGCGGAGCTGGCGGAGATGACCGGCGCGGTGGAGCTGGTCGAGCTGGGCTCCGGCACCGCGGCCAAGACGCGGGTTCTGATCGAGGCCCTCCACGACGCCGGCACACTACGCCGCTATGTGCCCTTCGACGTCACCGAGACGATGGTCCGCGAGTCGGCGCGCGAGCTGACACGGGAGTACCCGGGGCTGCGCGTACACGGCGTGATCGGCGATTTCGAGCGTCACCTCGACCAGGTGCCCCCGGCCGAAGGACCGCGGATCGTCGCCTTCCTCGGCGGCACGATCGGCAACTTCCCCCCGGGTAGCCGACGGCGCTTCCTGCGTCAGATCGGGCGGCTGCTGGGGCCTGAGGACTTCCTGCTGATGGGCACGGACCTCGTCAAGGACCCACGCGTCCTGGAGGCCGCCTACGACGACTCCGAGGGCGTGACGGCGGAGTTCAACCGCAACGTGCTGCGGGTCTTGAACCGCGAGCTGGATGCCGATTTCGACCCCGAGGACTTCGACCACGTCGCATTGTTCGACCATCAGCATGAGTGGATCGAGATGCGACTGCGAGCCCGCCGGGAGCTCCGCGGCACGATCGGGGCGCTCGACCTCGAAGTGCACTTCGACGCCGGCGAGGAGCTGCGCACGGAGATCTCCGCCAAGTTCACGCCGGAGCGGCTCGAGGGCGACCTCGCCGCGGCGGGCCTGGAGGTCGCGCATTGGATGACCGATCCGGAGGGCCTGTTCGCGCTCACGCTGTCGCGGCGCAGCGACCTGTAGGCTCCCGGCGCGATGGACATCGAGGGCGCGGCAGCGATCGTCGTGGGCGGGGCTTCGGGCCTCGGCGAGGCGACCGTGCGCGCGCTTGCGGCGCGCGGCGCGACCGTCACGATCGCCGACGTCAACGCCGATAAGGGCCAGGCGCTGGGCGAAGAGCTCGAGGCGGACTTCATCGCCTGTGACGTACGCGAGGAGGGACAGGTCGAGGAGGCCGTCGGGCGCGCCGCGGCCGCCGAGGGCGGACTGCGCATCGCGGTCTGCTGCGCGGGCACTGGATGGGCGCAGAAGGTCGCCGGCTCGAAGGGCCCGCACCCGCTGCTGCCCTTCGAGACGATCATCGCGATCAACCTGATCGGCACCTTCAACGTGCTCCGCTACGCGGCCTCGGCGATGATCGCGAACGAGCCCGGCGAGGACGACGAACGGGGCGTCTGCGTGAACACGGCCTCGATCGCCGCGTTCGACGGGCAGATCGGCCAGATCGCCTACTCCGCCTCCAAGGGCGGCGTGGTCGGCATGACGCTGCCGGCGGCACGGGACCTCTCCCAGTACGGCATCCGCGTCAACACGATCGCCCCGGGCCTGTTCGACACCCCCCTGCTCGCCGCGCTGCCCGAGGAAGCCCGCGCCGCCCTGGGCGCCGGAGTGCCCTATCCGCGGCGCCTCGGCGCGCCCGCCGAGTACGGCCAGCTCGTCTGCCAGATCGTCGAGAACCGGATGCTCAACGGCGAGACGATCCGGCTCGACGGGGCGCTGCGAATGCCGCCGCGCTGAGGCTCAGCGCTCGTATCCCCA
>DASWFM010000242.1:0-4873 GCA_036394235.1 Solirubrobacteraceae bacterium
AGATCACGCAGGCGGCCGCCGCGGGCCCGGGATTGCCGCGGGCGCCCCCGTCGACATGCACGATCACCTTCACGCTGGGCGGCGCGACTGCGGGGGGATCGCGGCTAGACGGCCTTGGCGAGCGGCAACGTGTCGCCCGCCACGCGGGCGCGGCGGCGGTCACGCACGACGCGGCGCTGGGCCCCGTCCGCGGAGCCCGCGCTGCGGCCGCTCCGAGCGCGGCGATCGAACTCGCGACGCTCGACGATCACCGTCACGTTCTGCTCGTCGCGGTAGTGCTCGACGAGCTTCGGGTAAAGCGTCTCGGCCAGCGGCTGGGGTACCACGCAATAGATCATCAGGGCCGTGATGTTACTCGCCGGGGCCCCAGAAGCAAGGGGCGAATCCGCTATTGCGCGAGGGTGATCGTGCCGCTCGGAGTCGCCATCGCGTTGCCCTCGCACTCCTCGCGCGCGAGTTCGGCAAGCTCCGTGCCCTGGCCGACCGCCTCGGCGACGGCTGGCTGTTCGCCGGTGTCCACCTCGTAGCGGTACCAGCTCAGCTCCCAGGCGACCACGATCCGCACGATGCTCTCGAGATGCTCGGCGGAGCGCACGCTGATCACGGGCTCCCCGAGTGAGCGGGCGACCCCCGCGACGCGGCGCGGGTACTCACTCGCGTTGAAGGCGGCCACGGCCAGATCGAGATAGGTGGGCGGCTCGGCGGGCTCCGTTGGGCCGTGCTCAGCGGCCTCCTCGTGCGGGGCCGGCCCGGGTCCTCCCGCAGGCTCCCCCAACATGTCATAGGGCGGGTCGCCTCCGGCATCGCGCCTCCGGGCAGCGCGCTCGCTCGCCGTGGCGGGGGGCTTGGTGACCTGCATCAGGCGATCGAACAGCGAACGTCCGCGCCGCGGACGGGTCGGCGGCAGCGAGACATCGGCGGCGGCCTCCGTTTCGCGCAGCCAGCCCTCGTGGGTGGCCCTTGGCGCGCACAGCTCGCACACCAGCCGTCGCCTGCCGTCGGCTATGAAGTAGTCCGGCTGCTCGCCTCTCAGCAGCCGGCGGGCGCAGACATCGCAGGCCACATCGGGCTGCGACGTCACGATCGAACGTGTCGTCATCTCAAATCAGGGTAGCTGGGCTAGGCCGGCCTGGGCCGATCCGGGCGAAATGATCCAGGCGTTCGCCGGCCCCCTCTCGAGGCCGGCCGGCCCACGCGAACCCCGCGCTGCACCGAACGAGCTGTTCGTGGTGCGGCGGAGTGGCCGTCACATACACGCCCTGGCACACGGCGTGCATGGGACGGCCCGGAGCCGCCCCCGTAGCCGCCTCAGGCGTGTGCTGTCTCGTGCTCGGCTCCGGCCTCGGCGACGACTCGCTGGGCCAGATTGCCGGGGACCTCCTCGTAGCGCAGGAACTCCAATGTGTAATCACCCTGACCCTGGGTGATCGAGCGCAGGTCGGGCGCATAGGTCAGCATCTCCGACATCGGGACCTCGGCCTTGATCTCTGTCATCGCACCGCTCGGCTCCATTCCCTGCGGGCGTCCGCGGCGGCTGTTGAGGTCGCCGATCACATCTCCCACGTTGGCCTCCGGGACGGAAAGCGTGACCGTCATGATCGGCTCCAGAAGCACCGGTGAGGCGTCCGTGAGGGCCTGCTTCATCGCCTGAATGCCGGCGAGCTTGAAGGCGATCTCGGAGGAGTCGACGGAGTGGAAGGCCCCGTCGTACAGCCTCACCCGTACACCTTGGACGGGGTAGCCGGCCAGCACGCCCGATTCCATCGCTTCGCGCACGCCCTTCTCGACGGCGGGGATGAAGGAGCTGGGGATCACGCCGCCCTTGATGTTGTCGACGAACTCATAACCGTCGGGCTGCTCGCCGTCGGAGAGGGGCTGGATCTCGATCTGGCAGTCGCCGAACTGTCCCCGGCCACCCGATTGCTTCTTGTGGCGACCGTGGCCGTTGGCGCTCGCGCGAATCGTCTCGCGGTAGGGCACCCTGGGCGGCTTCAGCGTGACCTCCACGCCGAAGCGGTCCCGCAGCCGGTCGACCATCACTTCCACGTGGACCTGTGAGAGGCCCGCGACGATCTGCTCGCCCGTCTGTTGATCGCGATGCAGGTCGATCGTCGGGTCCTCCTCCTGCAGGCGGCGCAGCGAGGAGACGACCTTCTCCTCGTCGCCACGGCTACGCGGCTCGACGGCGAACGCCATCACCGGCGCGGGCAGCTTCAGGCGGGGCATCTCGATCGGCTCGTCGCGGGCCGCCAGCCAGTCGCCCGCCCGGGTCTCCTTGAGCTTCGCCACTGCGCCGATGTCGCCGGGGCCGAACTCCTCGACATGCTCCACCTCCTTGCCGCGGAACTCGAGCAGCTGCCCGATCCGCTCCTTCGTGTGGGCTCGAGTGTTCAGGACGTGGCTGTCGGCGCTCAGCACCCCCTGGTATATGCGCATCAGGTTGATGCGACCCGCGAAGGGGTCCGCGCGGGTCTTGAAGACGTACGCGAAGAGGGGCTCGTCCTCGCTCGCCGTGAGCTCGACGTCGCCGACCTGCAGAGAGCCGTGCTTGACCGGCGAGGGCAGGTCCTCGACGATCGCGTCGAGCAGGCGGGTGGTCCCGAGGTTGGCGGTCGCGACACCGCAGACGACGGGGAAGATCTTGCCGTGGTTCGTTCCCTCCTTGAGCGCGTTGACGATCTCGCTGTGGGAGATCTCGCCCCCGTCGAGGTAGCGCTCCATCAGCGCATCGGAGACTTCGCAGACCTCATCCATCAGCTTCTCGCGGTACTCCTGGGCGAGCGCCGCCGAGGCCTCGGGGATCTCGATCTCGCTCCATCCGGAGCGCTCCGGGGAATCCTGGCGGAAGGCCTTCATGTCGACGAGATCGATCACGCCCTGGATCTCGTGCTCGGAGCCGATCGGGATCTCGGTGGCGACGACATGCTGGCCGAAGGAGCGCTTGAGTTGCTCGAGCGTGCGGAAGAAGTCGGCGCGCTCGCGGTCGAGCATGTCCACGAACAGCATGCGGGCGATGTCGAGCTCTGCAGCCCGTGCCCACAGGCGAGAGGTCGTGACCTCGACGCCCATCACGGCGTTGATCACGAACACCGCCGACTCGCAGACGCGCAGTGCGCCGAGCGCGTCGGCTACGAAGCTGGGCTCCCCGGGGGTGTCGAGGAGGTTGATCTTGCGGTCATGCCACAGCAGCGAGCTGAGAGTCGCCGAGATCGACATCTGACGGGCCTGCTCGTCGGGGTCTGAATCCGAAACCGTGCTCTGGTCGGGGACGGAACCGAGGCGCTGGATCGCCCCGGCCTCGAACAGGAGAGCCTCGTGCAGCGAGGTCTTCCCCGACCCTCGATGACCAACGAGGGCGACGTTGCGAATACGGTCCGCTGCGGGGTGCATGACTATCTCCTTCCTCGGGTCTGGCCACCATACCGCCGGCGATCTGCGAGGTAAAGACGCCTGACCTGAAGGTCGAGAACGCGCCAGGAATCCGGCATGTGGCCGTCGCGCGGGGCCCGACAGGCCTCACCCCAGCAGCGGCATCACCTCGGCCCCGATCAGGGCCACGTGGTCGAGATCGCCGAGGTCGATGACCTGCAGGTAGGAGCGGGCCGCGCCGGCATCTCGGTACTCGGCAAGGCGCACCGCGACCTGCGCCGGCGTCCCCGCGGCCGCGTTCGCGCGCAGATCGTCGACGGGCCGGCCGATCCGCTCGGCGCGACGGGCGAGCGCGGCCTCGTCCGTCGCGCAGCAGACGGTAATCGCGTGCGAGCAGACCAGCTCCCCGGGGTCGCGGCCTTCCGCCGAGCAGGCGGCACGGGCAGCCGCGAAGCGCGCACGGGTGCTCTCGACATCCATGAAAGCGACGTTGAACTCCGATGCGACGCGCGCTGCGAGCGCGGGCGTCCGGCGCGGCCCCGTACCCCCGACGATCACCGGCGGGTGCGGCCGCTGCAGCGGCTTCGGCAATGCCGGACCGGGCTCGAGGTCGTAGTAGGCGCCGTGGAACTCGTAGCTCTCGCCGAGCGGCGCGCTCCACATGCCGGTGAGGATCTCGAGCTGCTCTTCGAGGCGATCGAAGCGCTCGCCGAAGGGCGGGAAGGGGACGCCGTAGGCGCGGTGCTCGGCCTCGAACCAGCCGGTGCCGAGACCGACCTCGACGCGCCCACCGCTCATCTCGTCGACCTGGGCGATCGCCACCGCGAGAAGGCCGGGCAGCCGGAACGTCGCCGAGGTGACCATCGTCCCCAGCCGGATCGTGCTCGTCTCGCGGGCGAGCGCGCCGAGCGTCACCCAGGAGTCCGTCGGGCCGGGGTCGCCGGAGCCGGGCTTGATCCGCAGCAGGTGGTCGGAGCGGAAGAACGCCCCGAAGCCGTGCGACTCGGCCGCACGCGCCATCCCCAGCTGCTGCTCGTAACTCGCGCCTTCCTGCGGCTCGGCGAAGATCCTCAACTCCACGGCGCTGCCTCCTCTCTCGGGATGTGCGGCTCCGAACCATGACATCTGGCCGGCGGCTACTCTCTGCCGGCGATGAGATGGAGAACGGCCTGGGCCGCGGCGCTGCTCCTGCCGGCGCTCGTTGGCTGCGGCTCGAGCAGGTCGCATCCCGCCCGACTTAGGCCGACTCCTCTTCAGCCGCCTCGCGCGCGGAGCTGCAGGATCGGGATCTCGCGGCCGCTCATCGCCGCCCGCTCCCGGTAAACGGCGAAGGCCGGGAACAAGCGGTCCGCCAGGGCCCAGAGGCGCTCGCGGGCGGCCTCGTCGGTGACGGGCTGGGCCGTGTAGGGAGCTCCGCCGAGCATCACCTCCGGGTTGGCGCGAGCGTTGTAGAACCAGGCGGGGTTGCCCGGCCGGCCGGCCTTCGAGGCGATGATCGTGACCA
>DASWFM010000243.1:0-12468 GCA_036394235.1 Solirubrobacteraceae bacterium
GTCCGGGAGGCCGCCGCGGAAGGCCTCCGCCGCGAGGTGCGAGGCGACCTCGCCGGCCTGTGCGCCACCCATGCCGTCGGCGACGACGAACAGCGGCGAGCGGACCATCAACGAGTCCTCGTTGGCGCGGCGTTGGCGCCCCGTGTCGCTTCCCGAGTACTGCTCGGCGACGCGCAGCACCTAGGCGGCCGATCCCATCGTCGTGGGCCTCTGCCTTGGTTTCACCGAGGGGAGGATGGTCGAGCCCGAAGCTGCCATCTAGTCGACCTCGAAGGCGAATTCGCTGTCGCCGATCCGGACGCGGTCCCCCGGGTGCAGCGGCCTCGGTGTCTCCAGCAGCTCCTCGTTCAGATACGTGCCGTTGGTCGAGCCGAGGTCTTCGACGATCACGCTGCTGCCCTGCTCGAAGATGCGAGCGTGGCGGGCCGAGGCAAAGGGATCCTCGAGGCGGATCGCGGCATGGTCGCCGCGACCGAGCACGAGATCGTCGTCGAGGTCGTAGATCATCCCCGGATCGTGGCCGGGGGCCCGCTCCACGACCAGGCGGGGGGCGCGGCCGGCGTAGTCGACGGTGCCGAGTGTCGAGGCCGAGTACATGCCGGTGGCGTCCGGCGGCGGGGCATCCGCGACGAGCGAATCGCGCTGCTGGGCCGGGACGCCGCGCAGATCTCGGCCGGCGCTCCGGGAGACCCACAGCAGGAACAGGTAGAGGACGGCGAGGAAGCCGAACTTGAGCGCGACGGAGACGGGGTCCAGCGAGTTCATGCCAGCTCGAAACGAGCCTCCGTCGAGCCGAACTCGACGCGATCGCCGGAGTGCAGCGCGTGGCGGCCGCTGATCTCGATGCCGTTGACGAGCACGCCGTTGGTGGAGCCGAGGTCTTCGATCTCCCAACCGGCCCCTCCCGGCCGGATCTGGGCGTGACGCCGGGAGATGCCGGTGTCGTCGAGCACCACGTCGCAGTCGCGGCTGCGCCCGACTGTGCCGCCGCCTGCGGGGAGCAGCAGGCGCCGGCCGCCGACCGACAGCAGCGCGCGGGGAACCCGCTGCGCGTGGGCCTCTTCGACGGGGCCGCGGACCCGAGCGGAGGTGCTGTAGATCATCGTCTTGCCGTGCTCTTCCTCGTCCGGGAGATTCTCGTCCCGCGGGACCGGAGCGATGCGCGGGCCATCGGGCGAACTCTGACCATCGGGGCGGACCAACAGGGCCTCGATGCCGAACTCGCCGAGGCTGAGTCGCTCGTCGGTATCGAAGGACACCTGCACGGAGCCGGCGAGGATCAGGCCCTCTCTACGGGCGTGCTCGAGCAGGTAGGCGCAGAGCTCGTCGATGACCTCCGCTTCGACTCCCTCGTAGCGTTCACGGTCCTCGGGCGAGAGCCATACGACGTAAGCGTTCGGGGCGTACACGCGAGACACGGAGACGGTGCGGTGCGCGTCCATCTCCCGGGCCAGCTTGCGGGCAAGTTCCATCGGGCGCACCTCCGAGCGGAAGGCGCGTCCGAAGGAGCCCTCGACGAGTCTCGCGATTGTGTTCTCGACGCTCTTCAGCAGGTTCATCGGCGGGTTCGCGGGACCGCCGGGGGGGATCGGGGGGCGGCCCTGCAGGGCCATGCTATGCACACTCGGAGAGCGAGAGCCCTACACGGGGCCGCGCAGGGCGCGTGCGGCGATCGCCGCGAGGCCGCCCAGCACCGCGCCGAGCACCGCGCCGCGCGGCGAGGGGTGAGCGCCCGCGGCGCCGAGACCGGCATCGAGCCCCGGCGCGGCCGAGCAGAGCGCCGCCGACCAGACAGTCGCGGCGATCACGTCGAGTGCGGCGTGGGCCCCGCGCACGATCCACGGCAGCAAGAGCGCCCCGACGCCCCACAGAAGCGCGCCGAACAGCACGCCGGTGCTGAGCAGCGGCCCGACGACGTGAGAGGCGGCACTCGAGAGCGACCCCTCCCAGGCGGCCGAGGGCCGCGTGTGGGCCGGCGGCCCGAGCCACAGGCGCCGGCCGAGCAGCGGCTCGGCGAGTGCCACCCACCAGTAGCCGAGCGCCCCTAGCACCAGGCGCGCGCGCCAGCGGCGCAGCTGCCCGGCGAGGGCCGGGTAGGCGCCGGCCAGCCCCGCCAGCCCGAGCACGGGCGCGAGCACCGCGCCGAGCCACTGGGGAGAGACGCGGCGTGAGTAGGGCTCGCGCGGCATCGCGGCCAGCGGCGCGAGCGCCGCCGCGAGGAGCAACGAGGCGCCCGGCTTGCCGGTGATCGCGAGCCAGGCGATCGCTGCGACCGCGACCGCCGCCCACAGCGTGCGGGGCAGGCCGCCACGGTCGGGTTGGGGGGCAGACTCCGCCGTGGGCGCCCGAACGGGCGCCGGGGGCTCGGGCATCGCCGTCCGATCGGCGTCGAACGCCTCGAGCGCGGGCGCGGCATCCCATTCAGGTGCACGCAGGCGCCGCGCGCGGAGGATCCGGGGGCGCGGCGCGGCGAGGCCGCCATCGCGGGCCTCTTGGAGGGCCACGCGGAGGTCCTCGACGGTGCCACGGTCGCGGGGGCCGGGCGAGAGCGCGTCGTCGAGGGCACAGACGAGCTCGGTGGGCAGGTCGCGGCGGAGCCGGCCGAGTGTCGGCAGGCGGGTGCCGATGCGCCTCGCGGTCGCCGCGGGGGTCGCACCTCGGACCGGGTTCTCGCCGCTGAGCGCCTCATAGAGGACCAGCGCCAATGCGTAGAGATCGGCCTCCTCGGCCACCTCCCGGCCCTCGCTCTGCTCCGGTGCCATGTAGGCGAGTGTCCCCAGGACGTCGCCCGTCCGCGTCAGCGCCTCCTCCTCCACGATGCTCGCGCCGCCGAAGTCGGTGAGCTTCGCGGCGACCGGCCGGCCGCCTGCGGTGCGCGCGGCGGGCGCGTCGGGGACGAGCACGTTCTGCGGCTTGATGTCGCGGTGGATCACGCCGCGTGCGTGGGCGTGATCGAGGGCGTCGGCGAGGTCGAGGCCGATCTCGACGATCTGCGCGTCGCTCAGCTCACCGGCGGCGATCAGGCTTCCGAGCGTCTGACCGTGGACGAGCTCCGAGATCAGGTAGAAGGCCTCGCCCTGCGGGCAGGCCTCGTACAGCGCGACGATTGCCGGGTGAGACAGGCGGGCGGCGGCCTGGGCCTCGCGGGCAGCTCGCTCGGCGTGACCCGCCGCCCCGAGCTCCCCGAGCCAGATGCGCTTGACGGCCACATCGCGCTGCAGGACCTCGTCCCGCGCGCGCCAGACGACCCCGAAGCCGCCGGCGCCGAGCTTGGCGAGCAGCCGGTAGCGCCCGAGGAGGAGCTCCGCGCCTCCCGAGGGGCCATCCCGGCTCTGGAGAAGGGTCTGCGGCGACTCCACCGGCTTCCGCGTTCGCCGCCGGCGCCCTCTCTCCTTTCCGCTCGTTGCAGGAGTATTCGCTATGAGCGAGAAGTTGCAAATCGTCCGTCAGGGGGGTTCAGGTCATACTTGGGCCCTCTCAGGACCCCTGCAAAGGAGTGGAAGGCTTTTGTCGTTCTTCGACGATGGCGAGGAGAAGGCTCCTCGGCCGTCAACCCGAGCACCGCGATCGCGGGCGGCCGCAGACCGCCCCGGAAGCGGCGCGCCACGGCGCCCGAGCCCGCGGCGACCCGGCTCGGGAAGGCCCTCGGGGTACGACCACCACACCTTGATGGTCCGCCGCCGCGTCGCGGCCGGCGTGGCAGTCGTGCTGTTGATCATCATCGTGCTGGTGATCAACGGCTGCCTCAAATCGCAGAAGCAGCAGTCGCTGAAGGACTACAACCGCCACGTCGGGGAAGTCGCCCAGGAGTACGAAGCACAGGTCGCCAAGCCGCTCTTCACGACGCTCGCCGGAGCGGCCGGGAAGACGGGGATCAACGTGCAGATCCAGGTCAACCAGCTGCTCGTCGAAGCGCAGAAACTGAACGCTCGGGCGAAGTCGCTGAGCGTGCCGGGGGAGATGACGAACGCGCAGCGCGACCTGCTGCTGGCGCTTGGTCTCCGCGTCGAAGGGATCACCAAGATCGGCGCGCTGCTGCCGACGGCGCTGGGTGGCCAGAGCGCTCAGGCGGCGCCGAAGATCGCCGGCGACATGGAGATGTTCCTGGCCTCCGACGTGATCTACTCGCAGCGTGTCGCGCCGCTGATCCAGCAGACGCTCTCCTCGAACGGAATCCACGCATCGACGCCCGCGGCCCGCTTCCTGCCGAACCTCGGCTGGCTGCAGCCGAGCACCGTCGCCGAACGTCTCACCGGCCAGGGCAAATCCGGCTCGGGCGCGACGGCCACGCCGGGGACACACGGCAGCGCCTTGGTGGGCGTGGCGGTAGGCACCAACACCCTGCAGCCCGAACCGACGCTGAACCACATCGCCGGCGGCGGCAACCCGGCCTTCACGGTGACGGTCGAAAACACCGGCGAAAGCGCCGAGACCAACGTCAAGGTCGAAATCGACGTCACGGCCGCCGGCAAATCGCTGAAGGCCTCTAAGGTCATCAACCAGACGCAGCCGGGCCAGAAGGTGAACGTCGAAGTCCCGGTCACCGGAGTGCCGCTCGGCGTGGCATCGAAGACCCAGGTCAACGTCGCGGTAGTCCCCGGCGAGACGAACGCCGAAAACAACAAGAACACCTACCTGGCGATCTTCGGCGAATAGCCGCGGCGCCAGCGGCTAACTTGAGGCGAAGGAATGGTCGGATCGATCACCGACACGCAGGGCATCATCGCGATCGCAGCCGCGGCGGTCGCGGTCGTGGCGCTGCTCTCCTGCATCTCGCTGAGCATGCGCGTGCGGAGGCTGCGCCAAGCGCAGCGGCTGGTGATGGGAGAGGGCGCCGAGCGCGATCTGGTCGCGCATGCGGCGACGATGCAGCAGGCCTTCGAATCCCTGCGCGACTACGTCGAGGAGACCGCGACGCGCCTCGACGGGCGCCTCGCGGGCGTCGAGGCGACGCTGCGCGGCACCTTCGCGCACCGGGCGCTCGTGCGCTACGACGCCTACAACGAGCTCTCAGGACACCAGTCGATGTCGATCGCCTTGCTCGACGACGAACGCTCCGGGATCGTGCTCTCGTGCATCCACCACCGCGACCAGGCGCGGGTCTACGGCAAGCGGGTGCTGGGCGGGCGCGGAGAACTCGAGCTCTCCCCCGAGGAGGCCGAGGCAGTGCGGCTGGCGCTGGCCGGCGATGGGGCCGCGGCGGGCAGGGATGAGCAACGCGCCTGAGCCGGAGGGCCGGCCGCGGGCCGGCTTTCTGGGACCGGCGGGGACGTTCAGCGAGGAGGCGCTGCTGGCAGGCGCCGCGCCGGGGGCCGTCGAGCCGGTGGCGCTGGCCAGCATCCACGACGCGGTGGTGGCGCTGCGCGACGGTGAGGTGGAGCTGTCGATCGTGCCGATCGAGAACTCGCTGGAGGGCTCGATCGACGTCACGCTGGACCTGCTCGCGGAGGAGGCGCCCGGCGTGCAGATCGTCGGCGAGACGCTGCTTCGAGTGCGCCACTCGCTGATCGCCGCCTCCGACGTGCCGCTGCAGGAGATCGCGACGGTCGTGTCGCATCCGCAGGTGCCCGGCCAATGCGCCCGCTTCCTGCGCGGCGAGCTGCCGCGGGCGGAGATCCTCCCCGCAGCCTCAACGGCCGAGGCGGTGCGCACGGTCGTCGCCGCCGGCGACCCGGCGATGGCGGCGCTCGGCACATCACTGGCGGCTGAGATCTACGGCGCCACGGTGCTGCGCGAAGGGGTCGAGGACCGCGCAGACAACGAAACGCGGTTCGTTTGGCTAGCGCGCGCCGAGGACGGACCGCCGCCGCTGCGCGCCGGCGCTGCCGGGGCCGGCCGGCGCTGCTCGATCGTCTTCTGGGGCCCGGGAGCGGAGCGCCCCGGTTGGCTCGTGCGCTGCCTCAGCGAGTTCGCGAGCCGCGAGATCAACCTGACCAAGATCGAGTCCCGGCCGCGGCGTGAGGAGCTGGGCTCCTACATGTTCTTCGCCGACCTCGCGGCGGGCGGCGAGGAGCCGGCTGTGGGAGCCGCGCTCGCGGGCCTGCGGGCGATCTGCGAACAGGTTCGCGTGCTCGGGTCCTACGGGGCGGCGGCACGGGCGGCGTAGGGGCCGCGGTTTTCGCCGCCGTGGCGGTGGGACGAGAGCGGCCGGCCGTACGCTGTGCGGCGCTTCGCCCGCTACACTCCGGCGCGAAGATGGAGACGGCGATCCCACCCGAGCCGGTGGGGTCCGTGTCGCACTCAGAGCACCAGCGGCACGGGCCTGAGACCTCGCCTCGCGCGGCGATGGGTGGTCGGGTGCTCGTTCTCAACGCGACCTTCGAGCCGATCAACGTCTGCACCGTGCGGCGTGCGGTTGTGCTGTTGCTGAAGGAGAAGGCGGAGCTGCTCGAGCGCGGCCTCTGGGAGCTGCACTCAGAGAGCTCGACGCTGGCCCGGCCCGTCGTGATCAGGCTCGTCTCCTACGTGAAGGTGCCGCGCGATGCGCACCGCCGCAAGATCACGCGGCGGGCGGTGTTCGCGCGTGACAGCTGGACCTGCCAGTACTGCGGCTCGCGCTCGAACCTCACCGTCGACCATGTGATCCCCCGCTCCAAGGGAGGATCCTCGAGCTGGGAGAACATCGTCGCCTCCTGCGCGCCATGCAATCGCCGCAAGGCCGACCGGCTGCCGCGCCAGGCGGGCATGCATCCTCGTCGCGCACCCCGCACCCCGCGTGCGGAGATCTTCATCCAGGTCGCAAGCCCGACGATCCCGCACGCCTGGCTGCAGTACCTGCCACAGGCAGCCTGAGCCATCATCTCACGAGCAGGGACCTGCCGCCGTCGAGATCGGCTTGCATTCTCCTGCGTCGAACTTTAGGATGATGTAGCACGCTACGACGTAGCACGCTGATCGGATGGAATCATGGCGAGAGAACAGCTCAATCTGCGGTTGCCGCCCGAGTGGTTCGACACCCTCAACGCCGAGGCGCAGATTCGCGGCTTGACGGTCGCCGAATATGTCCGGTTGGTTGTTTCGGACCGTGTCAGCGAACTAGAAAACGACCTTGACGTTCAAGCGGTGCAGGCGGTGCTTCGCGCAGCGCGTGCGAGGCGCTCAGGGGGCGGTGAGTCGCCAAGCAACGTCACCCGTCTGCGACGAAAGTCGGGAGGTGAGGGGTGATGGGCAGGGTCGGCATGGCGGTCGGGCCTGCGGCAGGCGCGTTGATCTCGGGAAACCGGACGGCGGGAGTGATCCTCGCCGCCACCGCGGCGGCGGTGCTGCTCCTCACGAGCATCGGTACGGCGATCAACGCGCTCCCGGAGTGGTTCGAAAGGTGGGAGAGATCACGAGATCGCATCTCGAGAGGACGCCACCTGCGGAAGACACGCACGCTGCGCGGCAAGGGCTAGGCCGAGAAGGCAGAAGGGCGCCCACCGTGGGCGCCCTTCGCCTACTGCTCTGACTGGAAAGACCGAGTTCGGCGGCGCTACGGCCGGAGGGACCAGTTCCGGCAGCCGTCTCGGGGTGTCCCGGGTTGGATTCCGCTAGGCGGACCAGCCTCCCGACCTAACGGCCGGTCACCTCCAGGGTCCCGCAAAAACTGTCACCTGACGTTTGGACCACCTCCTTTCTCTGGTCTGGCCAGAGTAGCGGACGTGGACGACGGGGGGGCCTCTACGGCGGGCGGTCGCCGGCCTGCGCGCCGAGCGCCTGCCGCGCCGGTTTTGGGCAGGCGCGCGGACTTGGCCGTTCACGGTAAGCGGAGGAGTTCGTCTCTGGCACGCCCACGAAGTGCGCGTGCCAGGGACGAACTCCGTAGCGCTTAGTGGACGATGACGCCGAACTCCTGGGCGTACGTCGCGCCCGGGTTGCCTTCGCCGAGCGACTCGGGCACGGCGGGCGTGACGCCGATGCCGGTTTCGGTGTAGCGGGATTCGAGGATGTTCGCGAGATGGCCGGGGGAGGCAATCCAAGCTTCGACGATCGCCTTCGGCGTCGCGAGGGTGTAGGTGCCCCAGGCGAGGTTCTCGCCGATCACGTAGCCGACCGATTCGCCGGCGATGTAGCCGGTTTTCTTGATCCGTTCGACCGGCGTCTCGCCGTCGGGGGCGACATGGGCGAAGTAGTCCAGCCGGATCATTTCCGCGTTGTGATCTTCAGCCGCGGCTTCGAGCTCGCCGTTGGTCTTCAGCGACGCAATGGAGTGTTCGGCCCGCTCGTGGTTGATCAGGCAGAGGACCGCTTCGCGCGCGAGCGCGATGTTGCCGGGCTGCGGCGTCAGTTCGGTGTTCTGGCACGGCGTCGCGAGAACGGTCGCGATCGAGGCTGCGGCAGCGGCGGCGTCCGGCTTGGCGGCGGAGGCGGGCGCGGGGCCGGGAGTCCGTTCGCGCTTTCTCGCGACGTGCTGCTTGGCAGGCTTGGGCGTCTGCTCGTGCGCCCGAACGCGGCTCCGGAGGATCTTCGCGCGGTCGCCACGGACACGGTGAGAATGCCCGGAGGCGCCGCTACCCCGATGGTGCGCCTTGCCGGCGGTGTGCGCGAGGGCGGTGCTTGCGAGGACGCCGGCGAGGAGCAGGAGGACGGTCAGGAGGGCGGCCGACAGCAGCTTGGAGGTTTCGCGCACCCCCACGACTTCGTCCCCATTTTGCGGCTATCTGAGTCCAGCTTCCGAAACTGGACGGTTTGGATGAAAAGGCTAGCCCGCCGCTCGGACGGCTTCGAGATCAGTCCTCGGACGGCTCGGCGCCGTCGTCGCCCGAGCCCGGCGCGTCCTCTCCGGCCTCGGCCGGAGCCAAGCCATCTTCGCCCGCGAGAGCGGCCACGGGCTCGCCGCCGCCGTTGGCATTGCCCGGGTCGACCACGAGCGCGACGGCGCTGACGAGGTCCTCGTCCTTGAGGTTCATCACCCGCACGCCCGTCGCGGAGCGACCCTGCTGGGAGATCCCGCCGGCGGCCGTGCGCTGGACCATGCCGCCGACGCTGATGAACACGAGCTCCTGGTGTTCGCGCACGACCAGGGCTCCCGCCAGGGCGCCCTTCTGCTCGGTCAACCCGATCGTCTTCACGCCTTTGGCGCCACGGTTGGTTTTGCGGTACTGGTCGATCCGCGTGCGCTTGCCATAGCCGTTCTCGGTCACGACGAGCAGGTCCATGTCATCCCGCGCGACATCCATCGCGATCACCTCGCCTGTCTTGCCGACGTCCATGCCGCGCACGCCGGTCGTGTCGCGGCCCATCGACCGCGCATCGGACTCCGCGAAGCGCACCGTCAGGCCCGCCTTGGAGACCATGATGATCTCGTCGTCGGGGTCGACCGCGCGGACGGCGAGCAGCTCGTCGTCGTCGCGGATCTTGATCGCGATGATGCCGTCGGCTTTGATGGGCGTGTTGTAGGCCTCGAGCTCGGTCTTCTTGACGGTCCCGTTGCGGGTGGCGAAGACCACGTATTTGGCCTCGGTGAAGTCTCGGGTCGAGACGACCGCCTGGATCCGCTCGCCTTCCCTCAGGGGCAGGATGTTCACCAGCGCGCGGCCCTTGGCGGTGCGCTGCGCCTCGGGCAGTTCGTAGACCTTGGAGCGGTACACCTTGCCGCGGTTGGAGAAGAACAGCAGGTAGTCGTGTGAGGAGGTGACGAACAGGTGCTCGATGTAGTCGCCGTCCTTCATGTCCATGCCGGTCACGCCGCGTCCGCCGCGCTGCTGCTGGCGGTAGGTGGCGAGCGGCAGCGACTTGATGTAGCCGGTGCGCGTGATCGTGATCACCATCTGCTGGTCGGCGATCAGGTCCTCGATGTCGATCTCGTCCTCGGAGTGGCTGATCTCGGTGCGGCGCTCGTCGCCGAAGCGCTCGGCGATCTCTGCCAGCTCCTCCTTGATCACGCCGAGCACGCGCGATTCGTCGCCGAGGATCGTGCGCAGCTCGGCGATCCGCTCGGTCACGTCGGCGTGCTCCTGTTTGATGCTGTCGGCCTCCAGGGCGGTCAGCTGCGAGAGGCGCAGGTCGAGGATCGCGGTCGCCTGGATCGCGCTCAGCCTGAAGCGCTCCATCAGCTGCTCGCGGGCACTGTCGCGGTCCCGCGAGCCACGGATCAGCTCGATGATCTGATCGAGGTGCTCGAGCGCGGTGAGCAGGCCCTCGAGGATGTGCGCGCGGGCCTCCTTCTCGCTCAGCTCGTGCTTGGTCCGGCGCACGATCACCTCGCGCTGGTGTGCCACGTAGTTGTGGATCACCGCGCGCAGGTCGAGCGTGCGAGGCACGTTGTCGACCAGCGCGACCATGTTCACGCCGAAGGTTGTCTGCATCGGCGTGTGCTTGTAGAGCTTGTTGAGCACGACCTTGGGGATCGCATCGCGCTTGAGCTCGATCACCAGGCGCATGCCGCGCTTGTCGGAGTGATCCTCGATGTTGGCGATCTCGGTGATGCGGCCGTCTTTGACGAGGTCGGCGATCTTCTGGATCAACCCGCCGTCGCCACCCTTCTTGACCTGGAACGGCAGCTCGGTGACGACGATCGCCTCTTTGCCTTGCTTCAGCGGCTCGACGTGCGCTCGGGCCTGCACGCGAACCCGGCCGCGGCCCGTCTCATAGGCGTCGCGGATGCCGGCGCGGCCGAGGATCACGCCGCCGGTGGGGAAGTCCGGTCCGGTGATGTGCTTCATCAGCCCCTCGACCTCGATCGACGGGTCGTCGATGTAGGCGACCGTGGCGCCGATCACCTCGCGCAGGTTGTGCGGCGGGATGTTCGTCGCCATGCCAACGGCGATACCGGAGGAGCCGTTGACGAGCAGGTTCGGGAAGCGTGCGGGAAGGACGACCGGTTCCTGCTTTTTGCCGTCGTAGTTCGGCGTGAAGTCGACCGTGTCCATGTCCAGGTCGCGGAGCATCTCGGTCGCGATCCGGGCGAGGCGCGCCTCTGTGTTGTGGCTCACGAAGCCGTTGGTCAGGAACGAGTGGTCGTCGGTGTCCACGCGCAGCGAATAGACGGGCTCGACGCCCGCCGGGGCCACCGACTCGACCCGCGCGTAGTAGTAGTCGCCCGTGACGAGCGGTTCGACGACCTCCCTTACCTCGGTCGAGCCGATCCGCTCGAGGATCGCGGTCCCGCTACGCTCCCAGCGCTCGATCCTGTCGACGTTGTTCCGGCGCAGCCAATCTCGGTCGGAGTATCGCGAGGCGCCCTCAGCCCGGATGTAGCCGGCGAGGTGGGGAACGTGGTCGTGGCTGAGCGCCCGGCTCTGGCCGGGAATTTGCGCGAGCTCGCCTTCGAGCTTCGCCTGCTTGCGCCCCGCGAAGCCGACCCGGTTCGAGAACAGGCGCGCATCCCTACGGTTGGTGATGACGACCTTGAGCTCGCCCCGGGCGGAACGGCTCTGGCGGGCAACGACACCGAACTCGAGCAGCAGCTGCTGCACGCCGTCCGCGAGCATCGGGCTCCTCGTCGAATAAGAGATCTGCGCGGTACTTCGCGGGAGCAGCGAGGACGAGCCGTCGCCCTCGAACAGGGCCGCCAGGAAGGACCGCTTCAAGGCCGGCGTGCCGGTCCAGACAAACTCCGGCACGCGCTTCTCCGCACTGCGGAGACCCTCCAGCTCGGCCAACGGGCTGCTGCGCAACGCGGTGAGGTTCTGGACGTCCAGCTCGTGGCAGAGGCTGCCCGACCGGATCACGCGGGATGTGACGTAACGCCGCCCGCCGACGAGCTCGTCATATGCCGCGACGACCTCCCGGAAGAAGTCCTCGTCGACGTTGTTGAAGCCGGCACGCCCCGCGGAGAACCACCCCTCGGACACGAACGCGCCGGCAAGCAGGCCCAGAGCGCTCTCCTCGGGCGTCGCGGCGGTCTGAGCCCACGGCGTTCGGTTGAGCAGGACCCTGTCTCCCGGCTCGAGCTCCTCGAGCAGCTTCCACATCAGCAGCGGCACACCGACCATGTCCACCAGGCACAGCACGGGGTGGTTCGTGGTCCCGGTGAGCTCGTGGCCGTCGGCCGTACGCAGCCGCAGCGTCTGATGCTCGCCGGAGTGGAAGACCATCGAGGCGCGAACCGGGCGGCCGAGGCGGTCTAGCACCTCGAGATCCACGGGAACGTCGCTGTCCGGCTCGGCCTCGCCGGCCAGACTCGCGATGGTGTGCGTGCCCGACGCGGTCCGCACCCGGGTCTCGCCGGTCACGCAGTAGCGCATCGCGGCGGCCGGGTCGTCGTCGATCGAGCCGAAGTTGCCCTGGCCGTCAACGAGCTCGTTGCGCATCGAGAACTCCTGTGCCATGCGAACGAGCGTGTCGTAGATCGCGGAGTCTCCGTGGGGGTGGTACTTGCCCATCACCTCGCCGACGATCAGCGCACACTTGGAGTAGGAGCGCCCGGGGCCCAGGCCCAGCTCGTTCATCGCGTAGAGCACGCGGCGGTGGACGGGCTTGAGCCCGTCGCGGACGTCCGGCAGGGCGCGCCCGACGATCACCGACATCGCGTAGTCGAGGTACGCG